>JAEKMB010000179.1 GCA_019508105.1 Alphaproteobacteria bacterium | reverse complement strand
CCCTACCGCCACCATGGGCAGGAAAAAGGTGCCCGCCAGCAGCGCCGCGGAAACGAAATCGTTGAAATCCATCATGCCAAGCACGGCGACATTGTTGATGGTGAGGATCTCGCCCCACACAAACGCCACCGCCAGGACAAAAAAACAGGCCGCGACGACGGAGATGGAGGCGCTGGGCCTGTCCAGCATTTACCAGTTCAGCAGGCGCTGCAGGTTGCCCCCTTTGACCTTGGCGATGTCGGCGGCCGAATAGCCTTTCATGTGCGCATCGGCGATCTTGGGCGAGCCGCCGCTCCACACCACCCGGTCGGCGCCATATTCCTTGATCAACCGGCTGGTGAAGGGCCTCAGGCTTTCAAAATACGGCGCGTCACTGGCGATATAATCCAGCCCCGACAGCTTCATATAGACATTGGGCAGCTTGGCCAGGTCCAGCACATTGGCATACTCATAAGGATTGCCCAGCTTGGGCTCGTCCATATGGTCGATCAGCACCTTGCAGCCTGGAAAAGCGCGGATGGCATCGGCCGCCTGCAGGGCATAATTGGGCCCAATATGGAGCTCGATCACCAGGCCCAGCTCGACCGCCCTGCGCCACAGGGCGCGCACATAATCGGCGGCGAAAGAGTCCAGATACATTTCCTTGCCGCGATGGGCATGAAAGCGGGTGGAGACGATGCGCGGCTGGTTTTTGACCAGCGCCGCCAGCTTTTTGGGCGACTCCGGATTCTTCGGATAAAAAAGGCTGGTGCCCTTGAACTTGTCACCTGAGGTGCGGCGCAGGCAATCCAGCACCAGGCTATGGTCATCGCCGTAAGGCTCAGGCTGCACGAACATCGCCTTGTCGATGCCCGCCTCCTTGAGATGCGCCTGGTAAGGGGGCAGCGGATCAACCGGAAATTTGCTGGCATCGGGCTTGTAGACGGCGCTGGGATGGAAGGGGAATTTCGCCGTGTCGGCGCTGAACATGTGCATATTCCATTCGATCACCGGCGTGGATGCGGCGAAGGCCGGCGCGGTATTACCCGCCAGGGCGGCGGCGCCCATCAGGGCCAGAAGGTCGCGGCGGTTGGTGGCTGGCATGGCGTTCCCCATTGCTTTTGCGGATTGAGGAAGGGATACCATGCGGCGCATAAGCGGCCAAACATGAATAGCCAGACTCTCAGCGAACAGGCGGTCGCGCTGCACCGCAGCGGACGATTGGCCGAGGCCGAACGCCTGTATCTGCAGGTGCTGGCGGACAAGCCCGATGATTTCACCGCCCGGCACCTGCTGGGCGTGCTTCGGGCGCAAGCCGGCCGCATGTCGGAGGCGCTGGCCGACATCAATGCGGCGCTGGCGATCCGTCCCGACGATGCCGAGGCCCTGCTCAACCACGCCAATGTGCTCAAGAGCCTGAACCGGCTCGCCGAGGCGCTGGCGGATTTTGATCGCGCCTTGGCATTGCGGCCGGGCTGGTCCCAGGCGGAGAACAATCGCGGCACGGTGCTGCAGGCGATGGGACGCTATGAGGAGGCCTTGGCGGCCTATGACCGCGCCTTGGCCGCGGCGCCGGGCAATGTCGAGGCCCTCAACAATCGCGGCAGCGTGCTCCAGGACTTGCGGCGCCCTGGCGAGGCGCTGGCGGCTTACGACCAGGCGCTGCGGCTGGCGCCCCAGTTCGCCACCGCTTTCAACAACCGGGGCAGCGCCCTGCTCGACCTCAAGCGCTTCGTCGATGCCCTGTTCTGCTTCGACCGCGCCTTGGCCTTGCGGCCCGGCGATCCGCAAGTGCTGAACAATCGCGGCAACGCGCTGCAGGGCCTCTTGCGCTATGACGAAGCCGTCGCGATGTATGACCAGGCCCTCGTCCTCAGCCCCGGTTATGCCGAGGCATTGAACAATCGCGGCAATGCGCTGCAGCAACTCAAGCGCCATGACGAGGCGCTGGCCTCGTTCGACCTGGCTTTGGCCAGCAAGCCGGAAGCCTTTGCCGGCGCCGCCATTGCGGCGCTCAATCTCTGCGACTGGACCCGCTGTGCCGAGATCAGCGCCCAGATGGCGCAGCGGATCGGAAACGGGGAAACCATCTCGCCCTGGACCTTGCTGGCCTATAGCGATGACGAGATGCTGCAGCGCCAGGCCGCCGCCAATGTGATCGCGGCACGCTTTCCTTCCCTGCCGCCGCCGCTGGCGATGGCGCCTTATAAGCACGACAAGATCCGGCTGGCCTATATCTCCTCCGACAAGGCGCATCACCCGGTAGCGACCCAGGTGGTGCAGTTGATCGAACGCCATGACCGCACGCGCTTTGACGTCATCGGGATTGGCACCAATCAAGATGACGGCAGCGCCCAGCGCCGCCGCCTGGTGGCCGCCTTTGACACCTTCATCGATGCCCATGACCGCAGCGCCGCCGCCGTGGCGCAGCAACTCAAGCAGATGGAAGTGGATGTGCTGGTGGACCTGAACGGTCATACCAGGGGCGATAATTTCGACATCCTGAGCCATCGCCCGGCGCCGGTGCAGGCGACATGGCTGGGTTATGCCGGCACCACCGCCGCGCCCTTTGTCGATTATCTGATCGCCGACCGCGTGGTGGCGCCGAACCCGCAAGCCTTTTCCGAAACCATCGCCAGCCTGCCCATGTGCTTTTTTCCCAGCGACACCAGCCGCAGCATCGGCACCGTCCCAACCCGCGCCGAGGCCCAGTTGCCGGAAGACGGCTTTGTCTTTTGCTGCTTCAACAACAATTTCAAGATCACGGCATCCGTCTTTGCCACGTGGCTGCGGCTGCTGGCGGCCCTGCCCGGCAGTGTGTTGTGGCTGAAACAGGCCGGCGACAAGGCCAAGGCCAATTTGCGCCAAGCGGCGCAAGCGCAGGAGGTGGATCCGGCGCGCTTGATTTTCGCCAAGCCTGCGCCGCTGGACGTGCATCTGGCGCGGCACCGCTTGGCCGATCTGTTCCTGGACACCCATCCCTACAATGCCCATGCCACCGCCTGCGATGCGCTTTGGGCAGGGCTGCCGGTCGTTACTCGGCGCGGCGGCGCCTTTGCGGCGCGGGTTTCGACCAGCCTGCTGACGGCGGCGGGTCTGCCCGAACTGATCGCGGAGTCGGCGGAGGAGTATGAAACGCTGGCCTTGGCGCTGGCGCGCGATCCGGCGCGGCTGAAAGCCTGCCGCGAAAAGCTGGCGGCCGGCTCGCTCCTGTTCGACACCCCGCGCCTGGCGCGCGACCTCGAGACGCTCTACCGCGAGATGCTCTCCTCCCCAGCGCGCGCGTAGCGCGCTTGCGACGGGGAGGTGGCCGTAGCTGGCTCTCGAGCCAGCGAAGGCCGGAGGGGGGATGCTAGCTGCTGCTGTGTAACGCGCTGCGGATATGCCCCACTGTCTCGGGTGACACCGCCGGCGCGCGGTTGCCCCAATTGTTGCGGACATAAGTGAGAATATCCGCCGCCTGGCTGTCACTCAGCCGCCAGGCAAAGCTGGGCATGCCCGGGCCGGTGGGTGCCCTGGCAGTCGCCGCGCCGCGGCCGCCCGCCAGCACCATGCGCACAATGCTGTCGGCCCGCACCTGACGCACCGTCGGATTGCCTGCCAGCGGCGGGAAGATCAGGCTGCCCTTGCCGTCGCGGCCATGGCAGGCCGCACAACTGACATCATAAAGCGCGGCGCCCGATTTCATCTGGGCTTCGATTCCCGTGGCGCCGCCGCCATTGCCGCGGGACGGCGGCAAATTCTTCAGATAGACGGCGATCGCCTTGAGGTCGGTGCCGTTCATCCGGGAGGTGGAATTTTCCACCGCTTCGGCCATGGGGCCTGAGGCCAGAGAATGATTGTTCCGCCCGGTCTGCAGATACTCCACAATGTCGGCGGCGCTCCAGGTGCCAAGGCCCGCGCCCTTGTCGCTGGTGAGGTCGGGCGCGAACCATCCCTGCAGCGCCGCGCCGGTCAAGGCGGCGCCCTTGTCGGCGCCGAACGGATTTTTCGGGGTATGACAGGCGCCGCAATGCGCCGCCCCGCTCACCAGATAGGCGCCGCGGTTCCACGCTGCGCTCTTGGCCGGATTGTTGGCGTAAGGCGCCGGCGCAAAGAACAGCAGGTTCCAGCCGCGCATCATGAAGCGCAGGTTGAAGGGAAAATGCAGCTGGTTGACATTGACGCTGTTTCTCACCGGCTTGACGCTGCGCATATAGGTCCATAGCGCCGCAATATCCGCATCGCTCATCCGCGCATAGGACGGATAGGGCATGGCGGGATAGAGCAGCTTGTTGCGCGGCGCGATGCCGTTCTTCATGGCCTGACGGAAATCCTCGGCCGAGTAATTGCCGATGCCGGTGTCCTTGTCCGGGGTGATATTGGGCGTCACCATCTTGCCGAACGGCGTCATCAGCACCACCCCGCCCGCCAGGTTCTTGCCATGACAGCCTTCGCAGTCGCCCAGCACGAGCTGGTATTTTCCCGCATCGGTGGGCGCGGCCAGCGCTGGGGTGGAAAGTGCGGCGAACGCGGCGATCATCCAGGCGAACGGCATCCGCGAGCATAGCCGGAAGGCGGAACGAGAAATCATAGAGTTCATGCCTGCACCAGCGCGCCGGGGTTTTTGATATATTGGGTGGTGATGGCCTCTGCCGCCCAATAGGCCAGCGCCCCCACCGTGCCGGTCGGATTGAGGCCGGCATTGTGCGCAAAGGCGGAGGCCCCCACCACGAAGACATTGGGCACGTCCCAGCTTTGCAGATATTTGTTCACCGCGCTGGTCTTGGGATCATTGCCCATGATCGCTCCGCCGGTATTGTGGGTACTTTGATAGGGCACGGAATTCCAGCCTTTCTTGAGCCGCGACACGGCGGAAAATTTGGCGTTGAAGGGCTTGGTCATCTTCTCCAATTGATCCGACAGATAGTTCGACATGGCGATGTCATTGTCGGGGAAGTCGAAAGTGATGCGCAGAAGGGGGCGCCCGTGGCGATCGGTATAGGTGGGATCGAGATCGAGATAATTCTCTTGCACCGGATAGGATGAACCCTGCGACCCGAAGCCCATGGAATTGTTGTAGCCATCCACCGTCGCCTGTTTCCAACCTTTGCCCCAGCGCGGACTGCCCGGCATGGTGGGCCGGTTGGAAATCGGCCGGCCATTGGTCACCGAGCAGTTGATGCTGGCGCCGCCCACGAAATCCAGCTT
>JAEKMB010000178.1 GCA_019508105.1 Alphaproteobacteria bacterium | reverse complement strand
ATCAACGGCATCCGCGGCGCGATGATCGGTGTTGACGAGGCGCCCCAGGGCCTTTCCATCGGCCTGACCTTGCTGATGATCGCCGTGCTGGGCGGAGTGGTGTGGCGGTTGTTCTCACGCGGGTACGGGTTGCGCGAGTGAGCCGCGTCTGACCAAACGGTCCGGTGGACCGTTTGGCGCGGCGAATGCCGCGAGCCTAAGCGAGCGGCCGGGCGGCAGCTTGCGGGGGTAGGGCAGTAGACATTATTGTACCACCCGATCACACAAACGCCCGATTTCGCTGCGATTTTGCGCGTCGGGTGACACTGCCGGAGCGCATATGACCAGGATTTTGGGATTTTTCACCGCCGCCGCCCTTTGCGTCGGCGCGGTCGCGCCCGCGATGGCGGAACCCGCCAACCTGCTGGGCGTGTTCGGCAACTGGTCGGCCTATACCTCGGGTTCGGGCTCCAGCCTGACCTGCTATGCCCTGTCCAAGCCGCGCGCCACCCAGCCCAAAAGCGCCAAGCGCAGCGCGATCTATCTGATGGTGTCGGACTGGCCAGGCCGCAAGGTGAAGGCCGAGCCGCAGATCGTCTATGGCTACCAGGCCAAGGAAGGCGGCGCGGCTGCCCTGGGCGTGGGCGGCGACAAGTTTTCCTTCTTCATCCGCAACAACGGCAAGGACGGCAGCGCCTGGCTGCAGCAGCTGGGCGACACGCCGCGGCTGATCTCGGCCATGAGCGGCGGCGTCTCGGCGGTGGCCAGCGGCACCAGCGGCAAGGGCACCAAGACCAGCGACACCTACAGCCTGTCGGGCTTCAATGACGCCATGGCCAAAGTGCACGCCGCCTGCCAGATGTGATGGAAAAACCTCTCTCCCTCATTGGTCTGGACAAGCCGGCGCTGAACACCGCCCTGGTGGCGGCCGGCGTGCCGGACAAGGCCGCCAAGATGCGCGTCAGCCAGTTGTGGAACTGGATCTACGTCCATGGCGCGAAAGACTTCGCGGCCATGACCACCGAAGACGGCACCCGCAAATGGCTGCTGAGGACCGGTGCAGGGATCGAGTTCGAGACCGTCTATATCCCGGAGGCCGATCGCGGCACCCTGTGCGTGTCGTCCCAGGTGGGATGCACCCTGACCTGCCGCTTCTGCCACACCGGCACCCAGAAGCTGGTGCGCAACCTCACCCCAGCCGAAATTCTGGGCCAGGTCCTGATCGCCAAGGATGCGCTGGAGGATTGGCCTTCCACCGCGCCGGGCCGCAAGGTCACCAATGTGGTGATGATGGGGATGGGTGAGCCGCTTTATAATTTCGACAATGTGAAAGCGGCGCTGGCCATTGTGATGGATGGCGATGCGCTGGCGCTGAGCAAGCGCCGTGTCACCCTGTCCACCGCCGGGGTGGTGCCGATGATCGCCCGCGCCGGCAGCGAGATCGGTTCCAGCCTGGCGATTTCGCTGCATGCGGTGACGGACGAGATTCGGGATCAAATCGTGCCCATCAACAAGAAATACCCCATTGCCGAGCTGATCGAGGCCTGCCGCACCTATCCGGGCGCTTCCAACGCCCGCCGCATCACCTTCGAATATGTGATGCTGAAGGGCGTGAATGACTCCATCGCCGATGCACGGGCGCTGGTGAAGCTGGTGGCGGGCATCCCCGCCAAGATCAACCTGATCCCCTTCAATGCCTGGCCCGGCGCGCCCTATGAATGCTCCGACTGGAGCCAGATCGAGAAGTTCGCCGAGATCGTCAACAAGGCGGGCTACGCCTCGCCGGTCCGCACCCCGCGCGGCCGGGACATCATGGCCGCCTGCGGCCAGCTCAAGAGCGAGAGCGTCAAGCAACGAGCGTCAGAACGCATGGCGGAATTGCAGTCCGCGGAATTGGCGAGGATGCCGCACTAGGATCGAAACGGGGGCAACATGCGCACGCTTATATTCAGCCTGGCCTTGTTCCTATTCATATCTCCAGCGATGGCTCAAAACGTCGCTGACCCGGCAATGGTCGCTATTCAGAACAGGGATTATGCGACAGCCATCGAACTTACCACACGCATCCTCGCAAGCCCGGCAACAACAGATCGCGAAAAACTGCTTCGCTATTTTCAGCGTGGATTTGCGAATTTTATGAGCGGTCATTCCGCTGAGGCGGTCACCGATTTGACGGTGGTGATAGACGGCATCGGGCAAGTATATCCGCCAAGTGATGTTCAGACGCCTGCCTATAAGTATCGCGGGTTGGCATATGGAATGCTCAAGAAGTCCGACGAGGCTGTTTCAGACCTCAAGACGGTCATTCAGCGCCAACCCGACAATGCCGACGCATTTAACGAACTGGCGGAAGCTTTCTATTCGGCGAATCGCACGGATGAAGCTATTGCCGCATTTAATGAGGCGATAAAACTCAAGCCCGATCTGGTCTCAGCATACGCGGAGCGAGGAGAAAATTATCTAAATAAAAGTGAGTTTGACCTCGCGATTGCGGATTTTACAGAGGCAATTCGCCTAAAGCCGGATTTTGCCATGGCTTACGACGATCGTGGCGTCGCTCTCACCATGAAGGGACGGTATGAGGAGGCTCTGAAAGATCATGAAAAGTCTGTAGCGCTGGATCCTCGCGATATTCATTATTTGAATCGCGGATTCGCGCACTTGAAATTGAAGCAATGGCAACTCGCCATCGATGACCTGAGTAAGGCCATATCCCTGACCCAAGACCCCGAAAGACGGGCGGCTATACAAACGCCGCTTGAAGAGGCGCGGCAAGGCTTGGCAGGGCAAAAATCCCCATGAGCACCTTGCGAAAGAGCTAGATTTCGCTGCCTTTCCCCCTATAGTCCCGGCGTTTTCAGGGGTTTTCCGTCGTGGCCAAGAAAGACATCAAGAAGGTCGTCCTCGCCTATTCCGGCGGGCTGGACACGTCTGTCATTTTGAAATGGCTGCAGACCGATTATGGCGCCGAAGTCGTCACTTTTACCGCCGATCTGGGGCAGGGCGAGGAGATCGAGCCGGCACGGGCCAAGGCCGTCAATCTGGGGATCAAGCCCGAGAATATCTTCATCGAGGATCTGCGCGAGGAATTCGTCCGCGACTTCGTCTTCCCCATGTTCCGCGCCAATGCGCTGTATGAAGGCGTCTATCTGCTGGGCACCTCCATTGCCCGGCCGCTGATCGCCAAAAAGCAGATCGAGATCGCCCGCAAGGTCGGCGCCGATGCGGTGTGTCACGGCGCCACCGGCAAGGGCAATGACCAGGTGCGTTTCGAGCTGGGCTATTATGCGCTGCAGCCCGGCATCAAGGTGATCGCGCCCTGGCGGGAATGGGACCTGACCAGCCGCACCAAATTGCTGGAGTTTGCCGAGAAGAACCAGATCCCCATCGCCAAGGACAAGCGCGGCGAAGCGCCTTTCTCGGTGGACGCCAATCTTCTGCACTCCTCATCCGAGGGCAAGGTGCTGGAAGACCCGTCGAAAGAGGCCGAAAGCATCGTCTATATGCGCACCATCGCGCCCGAGGATGCGCCCGACAAGGCCAGCTATGTCGAGATCGGGTTCGAGAAAGGCGACGCCCGGCCGCGCTGCTGACCCGGCTGAATGCGCTGGGCAAGGCCAATGGCATTGGCCGGCTGGACCTGGTGGAAAACCGCTTTGTCGGCATGAAGTCGCGCGGCGTCTATGAAACCCCCGGCGGCACCATTCTGCTGGCCGCCCATCGCGGCATGGAAAGCCTCACTCTGGACCGCGGGGCGGCGCATCTGAAGGATGAGCTGATGCCGCGCTATGCCGAGATGATCTATAACGGCTTCTGGTTCTCGCCCGAGCGCGAGATGCTGCAGGCCCTGATCGACAAGAGCCAGGAATTCGTCACCGGCACGGTGCGGCTCAAGCTCTACAAGGGCAATAGTGATGTGGTGGGCCGTTCCTCGCCCTATTCGCTCTACAGCGAAAAGCTGGTGACCTTCGAGGACGACCAGGGCGCCTATGACCAGAAGGATGCGGCGGGCTTCATCAAGCTCAACGCGTTGCGTTTGCGCACGCTCGCCATGCGCAATCGGAAGTCGGACAAGTAACCCTCACTGTCATGGCCCGCCACCCCGGTCCGCGCGAAGCGCGGCCGGAGTGTAAACTCCGTGCGGGCCACCCAGTTGGATTAATTTGAGAAATCGAGCAATTGAAACGCAGCATCATTGGTGACACCAACTCTGTGTCACCTGGGTGGCCCGCATTTGCGGGCCATGACACCCAGATTAGTCGACCCGAAATCCCGGCCGCAGGGCGATATAGCTGGAATCCAGCGCCGCGATGCTGGGGCAACCGAGCAACTTGAGGGTGCGGATGATGTCGGCGCGGAAGATTTGGATGGCGCGCTCGATTCCCGCGTCCCCGGCCGCCGCCATGCCATAGGCATAGCCGCGACCCAGCAGCACCGCGTGCGCGCCCATCGCCAGCGCCTTGACCATGTCGCTGCCGCGGCGGATGCCGCCGTCGAACAACACTTCGGTCTGGCTGCCCACCGCTTCCAGGATGCCCGGCAGCACCCGCAAGCTTCCCGCCACGCCATCGAGCTGGCGGCCGGCATGGGTGGAGACCACGATGCCTTGCGCGCCGTGATCCACCGAGCGCCTGGCGTCATCCGCGGTCATCACGCCCTTCATCACAATGGGTCCGTTCCACACCTCGCGAATCCATTTGAGATCCGTCCAGGAGACTTGCGCCGACTCCAGCGCCGCCGCCACATCGGTGGCCGGCAGCGGCCCCGATCCCGGCACCACGATGTTGGGGAAAGGCTGCGTCATGCCGTCAGCAAGAAAAGCTGCCAGCCAGCGCGGATGCGCCAGGATATTGGGCACATATTTGGCCTTGGCGAGCAGGCTCCGGCCCATCAGCTCCTTCATGCCGTTGCGGAAATCGCGCTCGCGATTGCCGGCCACCGGCGTGTCGATGGTGACGAACAGCGCGGTATAGCCGGCCGCCCTGGCGCGGGCGATGGCGGCTTCCGCTGCGCCGCGTCCGCCAGCCAGATACAATTGATAAAAGGTGGGGCCGTTTGATTCCGCTTTCACGTCTTCGATCCGGTGGCCCGACATGGTGGAAAGGATATAGGCGGTGCCGTTATTGCCCGCCGCCTTCGAGGCCGCCAATTCCCCGCGCGGATGCATCAGCCGCGAATAGCCGATCGGCGCCAGCAGGAACGGCAGCTCCAGCTTCTGACCCAGCACCGTCACGCTGAGATCGCAGGACGGCGTCGCCACAGCGAAGCGCGGCTTGAAAAACACTTCCTTGAAGGCGCGCTCGCTGTCCTTGAGCGTCACCTCCTCATCCGCGGCGCCATCCAGATAGTCGAACACGCCATCGGGCAGGCGGGCGCGCGCCAGGCGGCGCAAATCCCTGACATTGACGACGCGCGGTGAAGCCAGATTCATGGAAAGACTCGTGAAATCGAGGGCTTTATGCCCGCAAAACTGGTCTGCCGCCAGAGATTCGATGTCCTGCCATGACTGAGCGAACTCTGGGTGGCCGGGTCGCGCTTCGACCGCTTCGCGGTCTCGCTGCCCGGCCATGACAAGTTAGAAGGAGGAAATGCCGGTCTGGGCCCGACCCAGCACCAGGGCATGGATGTCGTGGGTGCCTTCATAGGTATTGACGGCTTCCAGATTCAGCATGTGGCGCACCACATGATAGTCATCGGCCACGCCATTGCCGCCATGCATGTCGCGGGCGGCACGGGCGATGTCCAGCGCCTTGCCGGCATTGTTGCGCTTGAGCAGGCTGATGGCCTCGGATGCCAGCTTGCCCTGCTCCATCAGCCGCCCGGCCTGCAGGCAGGCAGTCAGGCCCAGGGTGATTTCGGTCTGCATGTCGGCCAGTTTTTTTTGATAAAGCTGGTTGGCGGCCAAGGGTCGGCCGAACTGCTTGCGCTCCAGCCCATAACTGCGCGCCGCATGCCAGCAGAATTCCGCCGCCCCCATGGCGCCCCAGGCGATGCCGTGGCGGGCATGATTGAGACAGGCGAAGGGCGCCTTGAGCCCGTCGGCATCGGGCAACATGCGGTCCAGCGGAATCGCGACATCGTTCATGGCGATCTGGCCGGTGACGGAGGCGCGTAAGGAAAACTTGCCCTCGATCTTGGGTGTGGTGAGCCCAGCGTCGCCGCGCTCCAGGATAAAGCCGCGCAGGCGGCCCTCCAGCTTGGCCCATACCAGCAGCACATCCGCCACCGGCGCATGGGTGATCCAGCTCTTGCTGCCGTTCAGGACAAACCCGTCCGGTGTTTGGATGGCGCGGCTTTGCAGGGCGCCGGGATCCGAGCCGGCTTCCGGTTCGGTCAGGCCGAAGCAGCCGATCCATTCGCCCGATCCCAGCCTGGGCAGATATTTTTTCTTTTGCGCCGCACTGCCAAAGGCATGAATGGGATGCATCACCAGGCTGGACTGCACCGACAGCGAGGAGCGGAAGGCCGAATCCACCCGCTCGACCTCGCGCGCGATCAGGCCATAGGCGACGGGCGAGACGCCGCCAAATTCTTCCTGGGTGCTGCCGAGCAATCCCAGCGCGCCCATCTCCCGCAAGATACCGGGATCAAAGCTTTCATCGCGATGCATGTCCTGGATCCGCGGCATCAGTCGGCCTTGCGCAAAGCCGCGCGCGGTATCGCGCACCAGCTTTTCCTCCTCGCGCAGCGAGGCTTCCAGCAGCAAAGGATCGGCCCAGTCGAAGGCGGCCTGCGTCATGCCCAGCCCAAACAAAACGGGGAGGCGAAATGCTTCCCCGCCTGGAAAGCATATCGCCATCCCCGTGCCGCCCAAAGGGCGGACTTAGCCTGTTCGGGCTAGTTGGACTTCGTGACTTGGCCCTCGGCGACGCTGGCCTTGCTGCCGACCCCGGGATTGACCGCGTGTTCATTGCTGGGTGTGGTCGGCATGGCCTGATCGGTATGCCCCGGCATTTTGGTGTTGGTGATGGCGTCACCGCCCGGCTTGCCGTTGCGCAGGTCGTTTTGGTTGGTATTGGCCATTTTCCGGCACTCCTGAAAGGGTTCAGGAGTCATAACGGCCAGGAAGCCTCAGGGTTTCCGTCCCAAAACCCAGTCCGCCACATCCTGGTCCACCTGTTCCCCCTCCAGGTCTCGAAGCAGCATGTGCCAGCCATGCTCATATTTTTTGACCATGGCCTTGGACCCAAGGCCGGCGATCACCGCCTCGGTCGGCGCCGATGGAATGATCTGGTCATGGGCGCCATAGAGAAACAGGATCGGCGGCGCGGCCGTGATCCGCTGCGGCGCGGTGCGGGCCTCGTCCATCAGGTTGACCAGCCCGAACAGGGTGTCGGTGCGGGTTCTTTTCTGGAACAGCGGATCCTTGCCCAGCGCGATCAGCATGGGGATGTTGTCGGAGGGCACGATCTTGACCACCCGGCCGGCGGCATTGTTGGACAGGATCATGCCGGGCAGCAGATGCGCGCCCAGGAACAAGGCAGTGCGATACAGGAAGGGCATGTCGCCCCGCGACCATACGGCAGGCGCCACCAGGATCACGCCATCGACCGCGGGAGGATTGGCCGATGCCAGCGCCGTCAGCACCACCGCCCCGCCCATGCTTTCGCCCAGGGCATAAACCGGCGCGCCGGGATAGCGCGCACGCGCGGCCGCTACCGCGTCGCTGAGGTCGCTGCGCATGGTCTCCGCTCCCGACCAGATGCCGGGATGCTCGCTGCGGCCAAAACCCCGCTGGTCATAGGCAAGGGTGGTGATGCCTTCCTTTGCCCAGACCTTGCCGGGCATCTCGAAGGCATGGGAATAATCGCTCATGCCGTGCAGCGCCACGATCACGGCGCGCGGCTTGCCGTCCGCCTCCCAGCGGCGCAGCGGCAGTTCAGCTCCGTCACGCGCCACCAGCATCTCCTCGCCGATCACCGGCGCCTGCCGCGCATCGCCGGCCGGCGCAAAATCGGGCGCGCATCCGGCCAGCAGCATCAGTACAAAGAACAGCCGGCAGCGCACATCACGCTCCGGCAGAACAGGTTTTCGCCATGCAGGAGAGTGTATGCCGCCCTCAAAAGGGCAGCAACCCGATCATGGCGCCGGTGAGGCTACTGGCCATGGTTCCCGCCACCAGCGCCTTCAGCGACAAGGACACCACTTCATTGCGCCGTTCCGGGATCAGGGCGCTCATGCCGGCGATCAGGATGCCGACACTGGCGAAGTTGGCGAAGCCGCACATGGCATAGACCATGATCTGGGTGCTGCGCGCATCCAGGGTTCCCGCCGGCAACGCCGCCAACCGCAAATAGGCCACCAGCTCGGTGAGAATGATCTTGATGCCCATCAGCCCGCCAGCCGCGCCGGCCTGGGCGGCCGGCACGCCGAGCAGCCAGACAAAGGGCGCGAACAGCCAGCCCAGCATGCGTTCCAGGGTCAGCGGCGTGCCGCTCACATCCGGCAGATGCCCCAGGATGATATTGGCCAGCGCCATCAGCGAGGTCATCACAATCAGCATGGCCAGAATCTGCAGATAGATTTTGAGCCCGTCCTCGGTGCCTTGCGCCATCGCATCCATGGTGGAGCGATAATGCACGCTCTCCTCCTGCGCGCTGAGATCGGTATCGGCGGCCCCCGGCACCATCAGGCGCGCGATCAGCACGCCTGCCGGCAGCGACATTAGCGAGGCCACCAGCAGATGACCCAGCGCACCCGGCAGCACGTCTTTGAGAATGGTGGCATAGAGCACGAACACCGTGCCGGC
>JAEKMB010000177.1 GCA_019508105.1 Alphaproteobacteria bacterium | reverse complement strand
GTCCAGCCCCAGGCTGCCGCGAGCGCCGAAATAGATGGTGGGGGTGCGCGACTGATGCACCGGCCCGTCACCGATCAGCCAGACATCGGACTTAAGCTCCGCCGCATGGCTTTTGAGGATCGCGCCCAGATGCGCCGAGGTGCCCTCCTCTTCGCCTTCCCACACCACCTTGATGTTCACCGAGGGCTTGCGGTGCAGCGTTTTCAAGGCATCGAAAGCGGTCAGAAAAGAAAGGATGGCGCTCTTGTCGTCCGCGGCCCCGCGCCCGAACAGGCGCCATTCCGGATTGAAGGGCGGCTTGGCGGCTTTCCAATCCACATCCTTGCCCGCAAGCCCGCCCCGCATCACCGGCACAAAGGGCTCGGAAGACCATTCCGCCCGCGTGACCGGCTGGCCGTCATAATGGGCATAGAAGATTGCCGTGCGCTTGGCATCCGGGCTTTTGAGCAGGCCATAGACGACGGGCGGCGATCCGCCGGCGGACCAGGAGGCGGTCTCAAAGCCGCGCGCTTTCAACTGACCTTCCAGATAGGCGGCCGTTGCCGCCAGCCCTTGGGGATCGGCCGCCACGCTTTTGAGGCGAACCATCTCGTCAAGCTGGCTGATGATGGCGGCTTCATGGGCGGCGCGATAACCGCCAACCTCGGTGCGCAAATCCGCGGCTGCGGCAGGCATCGCCAGCAGAAGCGCCAGGCCTGTGGCGGCCAGACGCTTCACTTGGCGGCCGCGATGACGGAAATCTCGACCTTGGCGCCGCGCAGCAGCTTGGCGACCTGGACAAAGGCCCGCGCCGGATAGGGCGGATGGAAGTAACTGGCATAGACCGTATTCACCGCCGGAAAATCCTCCACATCGGTGACATAGACGGTGGCCGAGACCACATCGTCCAGGCTGAGCTTGGCGGCCTTCAGTTCCAGAGCGATATTGTCGATCACCCGCCTGGTCTGGGCCGACACATCCTGCTTGCTGTAATCAATCTTGCCGGCGGGATCGAACGGCAGGGAGCCGGAGACGAACACCAGCTTGCCGCTCTGGATCGCCTGGGAATAAGGCCCGATGGCCTTGGGCGCATCGGGGGATTCCACCAGGGTCTTTTCGGCAAAAGCCGGTCCGGCGCAGGCAAGCGTCACGGCCAGCGCCAGTGTGCATTTGCGCATCATGGTCCCCCCAAAAAATGATTATCTGACGAGGCCGAAACGGCTCTTGTAGCGGGCATCCATGTCCGCGATCGGGAAATAGATGAAGACGTCGGTGGTGCCGAACTGGCGATCCACCACGGCGCCGTTGCCGATCATGCAGCCGGCCCGGACATAGCCCTTGAGCAGCGGCGGCAAGCTGCGCAGCGCCTCGCGCGGATCGACGGCCTCCCTGGGCAGCCGGTTCATGTCCACGAACAATTCGGGCCGCGCCTTGACCCGCACGTTCTCGGGCATGGGATGATAGTGATGCAGGTAGGACAGCGGCAGCGCCATCTCGGTCACATCGGTGCCGGGCAACGAGGCGCAGCCGAACATCAGGTCAATGTCGAAGCGCGCGACATAGGCCATCAGGCCTTTCCACAAAAGCTGCATGGTGCCGGGGCGCGAGCGATAGCTTTTCAGCACGCAGGAGCGGCCCAGCTCAAGATATCTTGTCCCGGCCGCCAGCCCGTTCAGCATCGCCGACAGGTCATATTCGCTGGCGGTATAAAAGCCGCCGGCGCGCATGGCGTCCTTCTCGCGCGTCAGGCGGTAGGTCCCCACCACCAGCGGCTGGCCGTCCTCGTCATGGGCGTCGCGGTCCACCACCAACAGGTGGTCGCAGACATCGTCATATTTGTCGAAGTCGCGCCGCTGTTCGCGCATCCGGGGCGAGGGGATGGCGCTCATCTCTTCGTAAAAAACCGAGTAACGCAGGCGCTGGGCCTGCTCGATCTCGTGCTCGGTCTCAGCCAGCCGCACTTCCAGCGCGCCGGAGGTGGCCAGCACGGGCCACTGCTCCAGGCGTCCCTCGAAAGGTCCGGCTTCGTAGATATTGACCACGGTCGTTTCCTGTTCGGTGCGCCCAAGTCCCCACGACTCGGCACACCTTGGCTCCTGTCAGGGGGATAGACCCCAATTGCGACAGTTTAACAATTTTAGCCCATCCCGCAGGTCCGGGGCAATGGATTGTGACAGTGAAAAAACAAGGGATTAAGCGGGGTTAATGAGAATCCGGCGACGGTGGCGTTCCAGAATCAAGAACAGCACAAGCGAGGGAACCCCAATCAGGCCACAGCCGATGAAAAACACGGCATAGGCATTCATCAGCCCGAAATGCGGCGTCATCGCATCCACCACTTGGCCCGAAAAGCCCTTCAGGAATTTGCCCCCCAGCGCATAGACCGAGGACAGCAGCGCATATTGCGTCGCGGTATAGCCCAGGGTGGTGAGCGAGGACATGTACGCGATCAGGGTAATGCCGGCGACGGCAATCGCGAAATTGTCCAGCATCATGATCACCGAAAAGGTTGCTGTGTCGTGCGCGTAGGGCACGATGGCGTAGAGCATGGTACCGACGATCTGCGCAGCCCCGCCCAACAGAAGGGCCGGCGTCAGACCCAGGCGCAGCGGCAGAAAGCCGCCGACGGCGACGCCGAGATAAACGCCCACCAGACCGAAACTGCCCCGGATCACGCCGACGGCGCTTTTGGTAAGGCCCACATCCACATACATGGGGGCATACATCGGCCCACTAACGAAATTGGGCAGTTGAAATAGCGTGATCGCCAGTAATATCACCAGCGCCTTGGCGCCATGCGCCTTGAAAAAGGCGATGAGGGGACCGGCGATGGCGTCGAACAATCCGCGCCTCGACCATAGCGGTTTGCTCGCTGCCCGCGCCGCCATAACACGCTCGGCTTGGAGCGGTTCGGAGGCCAGAAATGTCGCGGCCAGTCCAAGTGCCATCAGGCAGCCATAGAGAATATAGGACGCGCTCCAGCCAATTTGTGCCGCGATGATCAGAATAATCGCATCGCTCATCAGAAGTGCAGCGCGATAGCCAAACGTATAGCCAGAGGTCAGAAGGCCGAGCTCGTCGGGGCTGCGCGCGGATTCAATACGCCAGGCGTCAATCGCGATGTCCTGGGTGGCGGAGGCGAAAGCGACCAACAGGGCACAGATGCCCAATTGCCCCAGACCATGACGCGTGCCGCTGATCGCCATGGCGATGAGACTCAAGGCGATTATGATTTGCATCAGCGCCATCCAGCCGCGGCGGCGGCCCAGAAGTCCCAGCAACGGCACATCCAGCCGGTCCAGGAAGGGCGCCCAGAGAAACTTCACCGAATAAACAAGAGTGACCCAGGACAAAAACCCGATGGCGGAAAGCGCGATATGCTCATCGCGCAGCCAATAGCTGAAAGTAATGCCGACCAGCGCGAAGGGCAGGCCCGAGGAAAAGCCCAGCGCGAGCATGGTCAGCACGCGCTTGTTCAGATAATCGCGGAATTGGTAGCGCTTGTGCGCCGAAGCGGTCATGCCGCGACGATATGCGAACCCTCTGTGCGAGGAAACAGCATCCGGAACATTTCCTCCAGCGCAGCGGGATCCACCGGCTTGATCAGGACGGCGTCCATGCCGGCCTCATGGTAGCCGTGGCTGCCGTCGTCCAAGGTGTCCGCCGTCAGCGCCACGATGGGCGTGCGCGCCCGGCCGCTGGCTTCTTCGCCGGCGCGGATGGCGCGCGCCGCCGCAATGCCGTCCATGCCGGGCATATGGATGTCGGTCAGGACCAGGTCGTACTGGGCGCTCCCCATCGCCTGCACCAGGTCGTCGCCCGTAGTAACTTCGGTGACGGTGTGGCCGCGGCGCCGTAACAGCTCGCGGATCAGCATCATGTTAACGGGATTGTCCTCGGCCAGAAGGATTCGCAAACCTTCTGCGGCCGGCGTACGCGCTTGCGACGGATGATCTTCCAGGAACGGTGCGGGGATGGCGGGCGCATCGAAAACCTGATTCACCGGCGCTTCCGGCATCGGCGCCCCTTCGCGCCGGCTCAGCAGCAGGCGGGTCACCAGCGACGACATGCGCACCGGCTTGACCAGGTAGCCGGCAAAGCCAAGGCCGCGCATATCCTCCAGCGCGCCGCGCGCATTGGGGGTCAGCAGCACCAGCGCCGGGATGGAGGGATCGGGCTGCACCGTCAGGTCGGGCACATTGGCGGTGCCGGCATCGATCAGCACCGCATTGGTGCCGCTGCCGGGACCGGGAGGAGTGCCGCCGGCCGCGGCGATCTGCAGATACATGCCTTCGCGCAGCGCCTTGTTCGTGGTCATCACCGCCACGCGCATGCCGGCCAGCGGCCGGCTGACCTGCGCCGGGGTGACGATCCTGGCGGGCAGGGTGAACCAGAAGCAGGAGCCGCCTGAGTCACCAAAAGAGGCCGGGGCGGCATCGACATCGATCTGGCCGCCCATCATCTGCACCAGGCGCCTGGAAATGGCCAGACCCAGCCCGGTGCCGCCGAACTTGCGGGCATGGCTGGAATCGGCCTGAACGAATTCCTGGAAGATTTTCTGGCGCTTGGCGGGCGGCACGCCCACGCCTGTATCGCGCACTTCAAAGCGCAGCATGCCGCTTTGGTTCTTGACCTCGACACAGACGCCGCCGCGTTCGGTGAACTTGACAGCATTGCCCATCAGGTTGGTGACCACCTGCCTCAGGCGCCCTTCATCGGCCAGGATGACCTGCGGCACGTCGGGCGCGACGATCACGGTGATTTCCACGCCCTTGGCATGGCCGCGCGGGCAGAGCAGTTCCGAGACGCTGGACAGCATGCAGCGCAAATCCACTTCGTCTTCGTCGAGCTGCAACATCCCCGCTTCGATCTTGGAGAAGTCCAGAATGTCGTCGATCAGGGTCAGCAGCGCTTCGCCCGACTGGGTGATGGCCTCGGCATAGCTGCGCTGTTCGGGGCGCAAATCCGTTTCCAGGATCAGCCGACCCATGCCCAGCACGCCGTTCATGGGGGTGCGTATTTCATGGCTCATGGTGGCCAGGAAGCCGGATTTGGCGCGGCTGGCCGCCTCGGCATTGTCTCGCGCCTCGGTCAGCGCGTCTTCCAAGATCTTGCGATCGGTGATGTCGCGGCCGACGCTCTGCACTTCCACCAGCCGGCCGTCAGAATCGCGTACCGCGAAGTCTTCCCAGGCGATCCAGCGATAGCC
>JAEKMB010000176.1 GCA_019508105.1 Alphaproteobacteria bacterium | reverse complement strand
AGATCTCGCCATAGAGCGAAGAGGTGGCATATTGCCGGAGATGCGCCGCATATAGCCCGATCAGCTTGCTGTTGCCCCCGCTGGTCTGGAACAGGTAACTGGGACCCTGGTTGCCGCGCGCTTCCACATTGATCACCGCTCCGATCTTCGCCCGCCGCATCGGATCGCGCAGATAGAGCGAAGCGCCCACCATTCCGGCCTCTTCGCCATCAGTGAACAAGGCCAGGACCGGATGTTCAGCCCCGCCTTCGATCCCTCGCGCCCGCAGGGCGCGGATGGTCTCCAGCAGGATGGCGACGCCCGAGCCGTCATCGGCCGCGCCGGGACCGGCAGGGACGGAGTCGCTATGCGCCATCAAAACAATGGCCTTGCCATTGTCGTTTTTTGCGCCCGGTGCGACGCCGGCGATGATGTTGGTGACACTGCCGCAGGGAATATTGTTCCAGCGCTTTTCCGAATAGCAGCTCATGCCGGTCTGGGTGCCGGCAGGCACTCCCATCGCCGCCAGCTCTCTAAGGATCCGCGCGCGCACCGCTTGCGCCTCGACACTGCCCACCGGATGCGGCGCCTGGTTCCCCAGCACCCGGCCCAGCACGGCGTCGGCGCGGCCGGCGGAAAATTGCGGCGCCGGGGCCTCACGTCCCAGCGCATCGGGCCGCGATTGGCCATAGACCGACAGCAGCCAAATGCCGGCGATCAATGCCGCCCATGTCCAGATACGCCCCAACTTGCGCCCCCAAAGTTCCATCCGCTTTTAAAAATACAGGCATTACTTGCATTTTCGAGGATTATCCCTATTTTGCGGTGCAGTAAGAGTCGCACCGCCATCCGGGCGTGCGGCCATGGGCGCCACATGTCGCGCCCCTTTTTCAGGAGCGTGCTACGACAAGTGTGACGACCTCCGGCGCGGAAGCCGGGTTAGACGAAGTCATTGAAAATACAGAGACTTCCTCGATTATCATCGCCGCCAACGCACCCGTTTCGACGGGCTTTGACAGCTTGGGTCTTTCCCCCGACATCCTCAAGGCGGTGGCCGACAGCGGCTACACCATACCGACCCCGATCCAGGCCCAAGGCATTCCCCATGCCCTGAAGCGGCGGGACATGATCGGCATTGCCCAGACCGGAACCGGCAAGACCGCCAGTTTCACCCTGCCGATGATCGAGATGCTTTCCAAGGGCCGCGCCAAGGCGCGCATGCCCCGCGCCCTGGTGCTGGAACCCACCCGCGAGCTGGCCGACCAGGTGGCGGAAAGCTTCGACCGCTACAGCAAATATTCCAAGCTGACCCATGCGCTGCTGATCGGCGGCACCGCCATGGACGAACAGATCAAGAAGCTGGAACGCGGCGTGGACGTGCTGATCGCCACCCCGGGCCGCTTGATGGACCATTTCAACCGCGGCCGCATCCTGCTCTCCCAGGTCAATATCCTGGTGATCGACGAAGCCGACCGCATGCTGGACATGGGCTTCATTCCCGACGTGGAAGAAATCTGCAAGAAGCTGCCCTTCACCCGCCAGACGCTGTTCTACTCGGCCACCATGCCGCCGGAAATCCAGCGCCTCACCGACCAGTTCCTCCACAATCCGGTGCGCATCGAGGTTTCCCGCCCCGCCACCACCGCCACCAATATCACCCAGCAGATCGTGATGGTGCCCGCCAATGACTGGGCCAAGCGCGAAGCGCTGCGCCGCATGATCCGCGAGGTCGAGCCGGTGCTGAACAATGCCATCGTCTTCTGCAACAGGAAGCGCGACGTGGACGTGGTGGCCAAGAGCCTGGTCAGGCACGGTTTCGATGCCGCCCCGATCCATGGCGATCTCGACCAGAGCCTGCGCACCCGCACCCTGGACAAGTTCCGCGCCGGCGAGCTCAAGATCCTGGTGGCCTCCGACGTGGCCGCGCGCGGCCTGGACGTGCCCAGCGTCAGCCATGTCTTCAATTTCGACGTGCCAATCCATGCCGATGACTATGTCCACCGCGTCGGCCGCACCGGCCGCGCCGGCAGGAGCGGCAACGCCTATATGCTGGCGACGCACCGCGACGAGAAATATATCGACGCCATCGAGAAGATCACCGGCCAGAAGCTGGATCGCCGCGAAATGATGGACATCGAGGTGCGCGAGGAAACCCGTGCGCGCCGCGACGATCGCGGCGGACGTGGCGGCAAGGGCGGCGAACGTGGCCGTGGAGGCAAGGATCGTCACCGCGACCGCCGTCCGCCCGGCGGCAAATTCCACGACCAGGTCGCCAGCATGGAGCCTGTCGAGGCCGGCGCGGCGCCGGCCGCCGTGCAGCCTGCGGTGCAGGAGCAGCGGCCGCAGCGCCCTGAGCAGCCGCGCCAGGAGCAAAAGCCCAGGCACGAGAACCGCCCGCCCCGCAGCGAGCAGCGTCCTGAAAAGCGCGACCGCGGCAGCCAGCGTCAGCACAATGAACAGGCCGCCCGCCCCGAGGCGGTGGACAAGAGCGAACTCCCCGCCTTCCTGTTCCGCCCCGTGCCGGTCAAGAAGCCCGAACCCCAGGAATAACCCTCGCCGCGCTGGAAATCCGGGGTTTTTGCTGCAATTTCAGGCTTAAAAATCCGCGCCATTTAACGGTTTTTACACAGCGGATGGGCAAACTGCCGCCAGACGGGGCCGTGAGCCCCTCGGGGGATTGCCGGTGTTCAACCAGGATCGGGAACAGGCCTATGCCAAAACAGCGCTCGCCCTGATGGGCGGCGCCGGCGTTGTCGCCACGCCCGATAATTTCGAACTCTTCTACGCCTATGCCTCGGGCGAAAATCCCGCCGTCACCCAGGTGATGGATGCGATCATCAACGCCAAGCAGCCTTTCACCCCCGAACTCCTGGCGGACCTGCGGCTGCGCCGGCTGTCGGGCGCACGTGCCGCCGCCACCATGGAATCGCTGGGCGGCGACATGGGCAGCCTGATAAACGACGTGCTGGGCAAGCTGGAAATTTCCGCGCGCGTAGCGGCCGACTATAAAGACACGCTGTCGGCCGCCACCGGCCAGCTTGGCGGCGACCGCAATCCCGCCGATGTGCGCAAGCTGGTGGAAGGGCTGATCGCCGCCACCCGCGCCATGGAAGAACGCGCCAAGAGCCTGGAAGGCGAATTGCAGGCCTCCTCGCAACAGGTCAACGAATTGCGTGACAAGCTGGACGATGTGCGCAAGGAAAGCATGACCGATCCCCTCACCCATATTGCGAACCGCAAGGCGTTCGACGATGCGGTGGACGCCGCCCGCAGGGCCTCGGCGGAAGGCGAAGATGTCTGCCTGTTGATGTGCGACATCGACCATTTCAAGAAGTTCAACGACAATTGGGGTCATCAGACCGGCGACCAGGTGCTGCGCCTGGTGGCGTCGTGCCTGGCCGATAACATCAAGGGCCGCGACGTCGCGGCGCGCTATGGCGGCGAGGAATTCGCCGTCCTGCTGCGCGGCACGCCGCTGCAGGCCGCCACCCTGGTGGCCAACCAGATCCGCAGCACCGTCGAAACCAAGAAGCTGGTGAAGAAGTCCACCGGCGATATCCTGGGCACCATCACCATCTCCATCGGGGTGGCGAAATTCGCCCCCGGCGAAGCGACGGACTCCGTCATCCGCCGCGCCGATGCCTGCCTTTATGGCGCCAAGCACAATGGCCGCAACCTGGTGATCAACCAAGGCGATCCGCGCATGGCGGCCCTCGAAACCAGCGCCGCCTGAGGCTTTTTCCGGTAAATCCGCACCATAGCCGCCCCGGTCGCTTGCGCGCTGTCGGACAGGCTTTAATGTCCACCGAGCAACACGGCCATCAGAGCCGGTCACAAGGGGGTCATCATGAAACGGCTATTTGCCTTGTCGGGCCTTGTCGCTGCGCTGCTGGCGGGCGGCTCCATCACTGTCCTGGCGCAGGGCAGCCAGGCCGAAGCCCAGCGCGCTGCCCAGGCCGCGCGGGAAGCCCAGCTGGCGATCGAGGCCCGCAGTCCCAAACTGAACGTCAGTGAGGAAATTCTTCCCTTGCGCATTCCCGGTCATACCCTGGGCGAGACCGAAGGCGTGTCGCGCAACAAGGCAGGACATCTTTTCGTCTATTCGCGCACCGGCTGGGGCGGTTCCTCGCGCGGCGGCACCGCCGCCAAACTGTTCGAGTTCGACCAGAATCTCAAATATGTGAAGGAATGGCTACCCGATTCCTATGGCGCCTCCTTCGCCCATGCCGTGCGGGTGGACCCGCAGCAGAATGTCTGGGTGGTGGATGAAGGCTCCAACACCGTGCAGAAGGTTGATCCCACCGGACTGGTGAAGATGGTGCTGGGGCGCAAGCCTGAATCCATCGACTGGTGGGAGGAATTCGTCGAGCGGGGCGGCAAGGATACCGACATCCACCCCGCGGGCCGGATGGGCACCTTCGACCGCCCCACCGATGTCGCCTGGGGACCGGACGGCGCCATCTATGTCAGCGACGGCTACAACAATTCCCGGGTGGTGAAGATTTCCAGGGACGGGGTGTGGCTGAAAGCCTTTGGCAGCTATGGCAGCGGCGATGGTCAGATGAAGATTCCGCACGGCATCGCGGTGGGCGATGGCCATGTCTATGTCGCGGACCGCAACAATAGCCGTATCCAAGTGTTCGACCTGGACCTGAATTTCCAGAAATACATCACCGGCATCGGCCAGCCCTGGTCGGTGCAGGTGACGCCGAAATATCTTTATAGCGGCGACGGCACCGGCAAGATCTATCGCATGGACCATGACGGCAAGCTGCTGGGCTGGGCCCAGACCAGCCTGGGCCAGGGCCAGACCGGCTGCCTGATCCATTCCCTGCATGCCGAAGGCGATAATGTTCTCTACAAGGGCGCCTGCTCGCTGTGGAATGTCGAGAAGATCACGTTTCGCGAGTAAGGAACGGGCGCGCGGGCGAACACGCAGGTCCAATGCGCGGCTGGTGGGACAGGAGCAGGAGCAATGACAGTTCGCAGCCGCGTCGTCGCCTTCACCATGGCACTGGCCGCGGTGACTTATCTGGACCGGGTCTGCATCTCGGTGCTGGCGCCCAAGATCAGCGCCGAATTGGACCTGTCGCGGGTCCAGATGGCCACCATCTTCAGCGCTTTCGCCGTGGCCTATGCCGCTTTCGGCGTGCCCCTGGCCCGCTGGTGCGACCGGGACGGCGCCCGCAAGGTGCTGACCTTCGTGGTGCTGATCTGGTCGGTCTTC
>JAEKMB010000175.1 GCA_019508105.1 Alphaproteobacteria bacterium | reverse complement strand
ATCTCACCCATCAGCCGGCGGAAGATGTGGCGTGTGGCCTGATCGATATCGCGCCGCGCGGGCTGAGCCACGTGTTTTATTCCGACAGCGGCTCAACCGCGGTGGAAGTGGCGCTGAAGATGGCGCTGGGCTTTTGGAAAAATCAAAACAAGCCGCGCAGCAAGATCATCGCCCTGGAACATGCCTATCATGGCGACACAGTAGGGACCATGTCAGCCGGCGCACGCGGGGTGTTCAGCGCCGCCTATGCGCCGCTGCTGTTCGACGTGGTGCGCTTGCCATTCCCCGCCGCCGGCCGCGAACAGGAAACCCTGGACATGCTCAAACAGGCGGCCAAGGACGCCGCCGCCCTGATCGTCGAGCCGCTGATCCTGGGATCGGGCGGCATGCTGATCTACCCGGCCGAAGTGCTGCGGGCGCTGGCCATCATCTGCCGCCGCAATGGCGCACTCTTCATCGCCGATGAAGTGATGACCGGCTTTGGCCGCACCGGCACCCTGTTCGCCTGCAAGCAGGCCGGCATCTCTCCCGACATATTATGCCTGGCCAAGGGTCTCACCGGCGGCAGCCTGCCGCTCGCGGTGACCTTCTGCACGCCGGAGATTTTCCAGGCGCATTATTCGCAAGATCGCAGCCGCACTTTCTTTCATTCCAGTTCCTTCACCGCCAATCCCATCGCCTGCGCAGCTGCCCGCGCCAATCTGGAAATCTGGCGCGACGAACCGGTGCTGGAGCGCGTCGCCGTGCTGGGCGCGCTGCAGGAGGAACGCCTGGCCCGGTTCCGCACCAATCCGCGCTTTATCAACCTGCGGTGCCTGGGCACGATCGCCGCCCTGGACCTCAAGGTGGCCGATCCGGGCTATCTGTCAGGCATCGGGCCCAGGCTCACGGGATTTTTCCTGGAGCGGGGGGTGTTGCTGCGCCCCCTGGGGAACACCATTTATGTGATGCCGCCCTATGGCATCACGGCGGCGGAACTGGATCTGGTGTATGATGCGATTGCGGCGGCCGGCGCAAAGTTCGCGTAACCATCCGGTGATCCCGCGCGAAGTACCGGGCGTAGAAGTTTCAGGACCAAGCTCATGACCATCAAGCCCCTTTATCTGGTGATGGCCGCCGCCGCGGCGGTGGCGTTCCTCCCTCAGCTGGTGTCGCGGACCTATGCCGGCGACCTCAACAAGGAAATTCCCGCCGCCGCCTCCGATCCGGCCAATCCCGGTTTCAGCGAAGTCGCGGTTCTGGCCGGGGGCTGCTTCTGGGGCCAGCAGGGCGTGTTCGAGCATGTCAACGGCGTCACCAAGGTGGTGGCCGGCTATTCCGGCGGCGGCAAGCAGACGGCGAATTATGACCAGGTATCCGATGGCACCACCGGCCATGCCGAATCGGTCCAGATCACCTTCGATCCCCGCAAAGTGACGTTCGGTCAGCTGCTGCGCATCTATTTCTCGGTGGCGCATGATCCCACCGAGCTGAACCGCCAGGGTCCGGACGAGGGCAGCCAGTACCGCTCGGAAATCTTCGCCGCCAGCCCCGAGCAGGAGGCCACCGCCCGCGCCTATATCGCCCAGCTGGAGGCGGCCCATGTTTTTGCCGCCCCCATCGTCACCAAGGTCGAGCCCCTAAAAGCCTTTTATCCGGCCGAGGACTATCACCAGGACTATCTGTTCCTGAACCCCGACGCCGCCTATATCCGGGTCAATGACCTGCCCAAGATCGCGGCCCTGAAACGCGTCTGGCCCAGCTATTACCGGGAAAAACCGGTATTATTGGCCCAGCGCTAGCCCATTAACGCCCCGTCACATTCACCAATCGGCGGCAAAAAACCGTTCGGGCCGGGATGGGGCGTTTCCTTTGCCGTTGTGATCTGGTAGGTCGTCCCCCGGCTTGGACCTCATTGCCGCCAACTGGCGGTTTTTGCGGGCAAAACCGAAGAAATTAAAGCGAAACCAAACCATGAAAAATGAACGTCTGATTGTGGGCGGTGTTGCGCTGCTGGTCGGCCTCTTGCTGGGCTGGATGGTGCGCGGTGTGGCCGGCTACAACACCCATGCCGCCCAGGTTGCCGTCTATGACGACTGGCGCGTGGCCTGCCCCGCCGCCGAATCCAAGGAAGGCGCCTGCGAACTCAGCACCGACATCATGGACCGGACCCAGACCCAGCCCAGCACGATCGCCCGCGCCACCATCACCACCGACAAGGACGGCAAGAAGATCATGGGCTTCATCCTGCCCTATGGCGTGGCGCTGGAAGCCGGCATGGGCCTTCGCATCGGCAAGGATCCGGTCAAGGTCTATCAGTACCGGACCTGCAACACGGTCGGCTGCATCGCCCAGGCTCCGTTTGATGATGCCATGGCCGCCAATCTGAAGAATGCCGATGATGTCGCGGTGATGTTCGCTGGTCTGGACGGCAAGCCCGTCACCTATCCCCTTTCCTTCAAGGGCTATGGCAAGTCGTACAGTTCCTGGAAGGGCGAAGAGACCCGCCGCAAGACCTGGTTCTGGAGACTCTTCTCATGATGAAGACCGTCCTTGCGGGCGCCTTCATGGGATTGATGACCGGCGCTGCGCTGGCGCAGGCGCCTGACGCTGCGCCGCCGGCCAAGCCCGAAGTGAAGACCGTGCAGGACTGGGCCGTGCGCTGCTTTCCGGTGCAGAGCGCCAGCCCCTGCGACATTTTCCAGGAGCTGGACAATAAGAACACCGGCCAGCGGGTGATCTCAATGTCGATCGCCTTCTATCCCAGCGTGAACCGCCATGCCCTGGTGGTCGCGGTGCCGCTGGACGTATCGCTTGCCAAGGGCGTGAAGCTCCAGGCCGGCAGCTACACATCGCCGCTTCTCAAGTACCGCCGCTGCGACCGCAACGGCTGCTATGTCGAGGTGGCGGTCGACAATGGCATGATCGAGTCGCTGGCCCGTTCCAGTGGCGACAGCGGCAAGATCAATATCGCCGCCGACAATGGCAAGGCCTATGCCCTGAACTTTTCGCTCAAGGGCTTCGCCGCCGCCCATGACGACATGGTGAGCCAGGCCCGCGTCAAGGCCAAGACGCCGCCTGCGCCCACCGCCAATCCCTGATCGAGGTTGTTATGAAGACACATATCCTGATGGGCGTTTTTGCCGGCCTGATGCTCGCCTCCGGCGCGGGTTTTGGCCAGACCGCCACCCCTGCCGCCCCCGCCAAGCCCGACGTGAAGGCCGTGGGCGACTGGTTCGTGCGCTGCTTCCCGGTGCAGAGCCCCAGCCCCTGCGACATATTCCAGGAACTGGACGACCAGCGCACCCGCCAGCGCGTGGTGTCGCTGTCCATTGCCTATGTCCCCAGCCTGGACCGGCATGCGCTGCAGATCACTGTGCCGCTGGAAGTCTCCATCCCCAAGGGCCTGACGCTCCAGACCGACACTTACACCTCGCCCACCCTCAAATATCGCCGCTGCGATCGCAATGGCTGCTATGTCGAGATGGCGGTGGACAATGGGCTGATCGAGTCCCTGGCCCGGTCCGGCGCCGCCGCCAAGGTCAACATCGCGGCCGATAACGGCAAGAGCTATGCCCTGAACTTCTCGCTGAAGGGCTTTTCCGGCGCCCATGACGAGATGGTGAGCCAAGCCAAGGCCAAGGCCAAGCCGGTGCAGCAGCCCGCCGCCCCCGCAGCGACGCCATAAAGAACAAATACAACCATGAAAAAAGGCCGGTCGCGAGACCGGCCTTTTTTGTTTCCAAATCACCATGGCCGGCCTTGGTGAGTAGCGACAGCGGACGAATGCCATCCAGGGTAACAAACGCCAGTGCTTGCGGCCCCTGGATGGGCAGGTCAAGCCGGCTCATGGAGAGTTATATTTTTGCCGCCTTGAACGTCATCGCCACGCCATTCATGCAATAGCGCAGACCCGTGGGTCTTGGCCCGTCGTCAAACACATGGCCCAGATGCCCGCCGCAGCGCCGGCAGTTCACCGCGGTGCGGCTCATGCCCAGGCTGTTGTCGGTTTTTGTCTCGACCGCCTTGTCCAGCGGCTTCCAGAAACTGGGCCAGCCGGTGCCGCTGTCGAACTTGGTGTCCGAGGAATAGAGCTCCAGCGCGCAACCGGCGCAGGCAAACAGGCCCTTGCGATGCTCGTTATTCAAGGGCGAGGTAAAGGGCGGCTCGGTGCCCTCATGGCGCAGCACGTCGTAGGCGGCGGGGGAAAGCTGCTTTCTCCATTCCGCGTCGCTCTTGGTGACTTCGTATCCGAAGGCCGGCCAGGCCTGGATCGCGGCGCCGCCCATCAGGGCGGCCAGGAAATGACGTCGTTGCATTGGGTCTCCGTACCGTTCCATACGCCCAAAGTTCGCCGGAACGTCGTGTTTGGTTACGGGAACTCGAGCGCCTCCGTCCCGTTATCTTATCAGCCTATTGCCCAACCCCGGAGATGATTATGGACAAGGATCGTGTTGAAGGTTCGGCCAACCAGGCCAAGGGCGCCATCAAGCAGGCGGCCGGCAAGGCCACCGGCGATGCCAAGCTCAAGGCCGAAGGCGCCGCCGACAAGGCCGCCGGCAAGATGCAGAATGCCGTGGGCGGCGCCAAGGATGCCGTGCGCGACACGCTGAAGCACTAACCTTTCAGGAAAATGCGAGCGGCCCGGTCCCCTGTTGGGGGCCGGGCTTTTTCGTGAGATTGTCGGGCGCTGCGCTATAGTCCCCACGAAGGAATTTTCATGATCCGTTTTCTCACCTGGTTGCGCGCCCTTTTGTTGTCGGTGGTGAATCTGTTCGCCAAGGCAGTCATGCTGGTGGTGGTGGTCTTTATCCTGCTGCTGGTGGTCGCGCTGGTGCGGGGCGATGGGCTCCCGGGCAATATGGTGCTGGCGCTGGATCTGCGCCAGCCAATTGACGACAGCGCCGCCGCCCCGGGCAGCATCTTCACCCCCAAGCGGGCGACCGTGATGGACGTGGTATTGGGACTGGACGCGGCGGGCCGCGACAGCCGGGTCAAGGGCGCGGTGATGCAGTTGGGCAATGGCGCGCTGTCCACCGCCGAAGCCCAGGAGATCGCCGCCGCCATCGCGCGCTTCAAGGCCAGGGGCAAGTTCGTCATCGCCCAGGCCTCCGCCTTCTTCGCCGGCGGCGGCGAGCTGTTCCTGCGCGGCACCCTGGACAAGATCCAGGCCGTGCCCCAGATCGCCAAGCGCGCCGAATACAAAAGCGCCGCCGACATGTTCATGGAAAAGCAGATGTCGCCGGCCGACCGCGAGCAGCTCACCCAGTTGATGACCTCGGTCTATGACGGTGCGGTGAAACAGATGGCGGCCAACCGCCATATCAGCCCCGCCGAAGTGAGCGCCGCGCTGGAAGCCAGCCCGCAATTTGCCGAGGATGCGCGCAGCCGCCGCTTGGTGGACCGCATCGGCTATGACGATGAGGCGCGCGCCGCCGCCACCAGCCGCGCCGGCAGCGGCGCCAAATCCATCAAATTCACCGATTATGTGAAGCGCGCCACCGAACGTGTCGGCACCGCCAACATCGCCATTGTCGAGGCGGCCGGCGAAATCCGCGACGGCACCGCCAAAAATTCGCTGCTCAACGCCTCATCGGGCATCGCCAGCGACGATCTCTCGGCCGCCATCGGCCAGGCCGCCCGCGACAAGAACATCAAGGCCATCGTGCTCAGGGTGGATTCGCCCGGCGGCTCGGTCACCGCCTCCGATCAGATCCTGCACGCCGTGGAGGTGGCGCAGAAGGCGGGCAAGCCGGTGGTGGTCTCGATGGGCGGGGTGGCGGCATCGGGCGGCTATTACATCTCGCTCAGCGCCAACAAGATCGTGGCCGAGCCCGGCACCATCACCGGTTCCATCGGGGTGCTGACCGGCAAAGTCAGTTTCGGCAAGACGCTCAATCTGGTGGGCGCCAATGCCGAGACCCTGTCGGTGGGCAAGAACACACTGATGGACTCGCCGCTGCAGCCCTTCACCGAGGCGCAATGGGCCAATCTCAATCACCAGGCCGATGTCATCTATGACGACTTCACCGCCAAGGTGGCGGCGGGCCGGAAGCTGCCGCTGGGACGCGTGCGCGACGCCGCCCGCGGCCGGGTCTGGTCCGGCACCGATGCCCAGGCGCGGGGACTGGTGGACTTGCTGGGGGGGTTCTGGACGGCTGCCGGACAGGCCGCCAGCCTGGGCGGGGTGTCCGCAGACGGGATGAATTTTCGCATCTATCCCCGCCGCAGAGGCCTGCTGGCGCGGCTGGGGATGCTCTCGGACGGTCTGGATGCCAGCCTGGGGTTGTTCGGGCGCGTCGAATCGCTGCTCAACCTGCCGGCCTTGCAGGTGCTTTTGGGCGAGGTTTCCAGCCTGCCCCAAGGGGGGCCGGGAAGTTCCTTGCAGTTGCGGGCCACACATGTGCCCCGGCCGTGACCCCAACTCCACAGCAGTTGGCAAGGAAACTGCTTGCTGGCAGGATTTCTTGAATTATAGTTGCCGCGTGCGGGGGCACGAAGCTGGCTTGGCGCCACCATAATTGCGATTATGGTGCGCCGCAGTTTCGAGTGTTTCCGGAACAAGAGCATAGCTGGAGCTTTCGCCATTTCCCCTGCCAAGACTGACACGGCCATCGAAGAGCTGAGCTTCGAGGGTGCGCTCAAGGAGCTGGAAGCCATTGTCGCGCGTCTGGAGCAGGGCGAAGTGGATCTCGAAGATTCCATCGCGCTCTATGAACGCGGCCAGGCCCTGAAGGCACATTGCGAGGCCAAGCTGAAATCGGCCGAGGGGCGGCTGGAAAAGATCGTGCTGGGTGCGGGCGGACCGCAAATCGGCGCCCATGAATTGACGTAAGACTGCAAACGGCTCGCTTCAAACAAGAGAATTTTTGCGCATGAACATCCCCAATACCAAGACCCCGCTGCTGGACCAGGTGGACCTGCCGGAGGACCTGCGCAAGCTCGACAAGTCGCAGCTGCGCCAGTTTGCCGACGAGCTGCGCACCGACCTGATCGACATTGTTTCGGTGACCGGAGGTCACTTTGGTGCCGGACTGGGCGTGGTCGAGCTGACCACCGCCTTGCACTATGTGTTCAATACTCCCAAGGACCGCGTCATTTGGGATGTCGGCCACCAGGCCTATCCTCACAAGATCCTCACCGGCCGCCGCGCCCGCATGCGCACCTTGCGCCAGGGCGGCGGGCTTTCCGGTTTCACCAAGCGCAGCGAAAGCGAATATGACCCGTTCGGTGCGGCGCATTCTTCGACCTCCATCTCGGCCGGTGTCGGCATGGCGGTGGCGCGCGACCTCAAGGGCGGCGACAACAATGTGGTGGCGGTGATCGGCGACGGCTCGATGAGCGCCGGCATGGCCTATGAGGCGATGAACAATGCCGGTGCCAACAAAAACCGGCTGATCGTCATACTCAACGACAATGACATGTCCATCGCCCCGCCGGTCGGGGCGATGAGCGCCTATCTGGCGCGGCTGGTCTCGTCGCGCTCCTATACCGGCATCCGCAACATCGCCAAGCGGTTGGCGCGCAAGCTGCTGCCGCGCGGTTTGTTCCGGGTCGCCCAGCGCACCGAGGAATATGCCCGCGGCATGGCAATGGGCGGCACCCTGTTCGAGGAAATGGGCTTCTTCTATGTCGGTCCGATCGACGGCCACAATCTGGACCACCTGGTGCCGGTGCTGGAGAATGTGCGCGACACCATGACAGGCCCGGTGCTGGTGCATGTGGTGACCAAGAAGGGTCACGGCTATGCCCCCGCGGAAGCCGCCGCCGACAAATATCACGCCGTCACCAAATTCACGGTGCTGACGGGCGAGCAGTCCAAATCCACGCCCAAATCGCCAGCCTACCAGAAAGTGTTCGGCGAGGCCCTGATTGCAGAGGCCAAGAAGGACAGCCGCATCGTCGCCATTACCGCTGCCATGCCGTCGGGCACCGGGGTGGACCTGTTCGAGAAGGTTTTCCCCAAACGCACCTTCGATGTCGGCATCGCCGAGCAGCATGGCGTGACCTTCGCGGCGGGCCTGGCGACCGAAGGCATGAAGCCTTTCTGCGCCATCTATTCCACCTTCCTGCAGCGCGCCTATGACCAGGTGGTGCATGACGTGGCCATCCAGTCCCTGCCGGTGCGTTTTGCCATGGACCGTGCCGGGCTGGTGGGCGCCGATGGTTGCACCCATGCCGGATCGTTCGACATCGCCTATCTGGCGGCGCTGCCCAACTTCGTCCTCATGGCCCCGTCCGACGAGGCCGAGCTGACCCATATGGTGGCCACCGCCGCCCAGATCGACGACCGGCCCAGCGCCATCCGCTATCCGCGCGGCGAGGGCACCGGCATCGCCCGGCCCGCGGAAGGCATTCCGCTGGAGATCGGCAAGGGCCGCATCATCAAGCAGGGCAGCAATATCGCCATCCTGAACTTTGGCGCCCGCATGACCCAGGTGCTGCTGGCGTCCGAGCGCATGGGCGGCTACGGCCTGTCGGCGACCATTGCCGATGCACGCTTTGCCAAGCCGCTGGACACCGACCTGATCCGCCGCCTGGCCAAAGAGCATGAAGTGCTGATCACCATCGAGGAAGGCGCGGCCGGCGGCTTCGGCGCCCATGTCATGCACTTCCTGGCGCATGACGGGCTGCTCGACCGCGGCCTCAAGGTCCGTCCCATGACCCTGCCGGACGTGTTCCAGGATCACGACACGCCCGAAAAGATGTATGCCCAGGCGGGTCTGGATGCCGACGGCATCCTGCGCACCTGCCTGCAGGCGCTGGGGAGGGGCAGTGAAGTCCTGCATCTGGCAGCAGGGAAGCTGGCCTAGATCTCCCGATGTCATGGCCGCCCTTGAGGCGGCCATCCATCTTTCCGCTTGCGACATGGATGGCCGGGTCGAGCCCGGCCATGACATAGTGAGTTTGTGAAAACCTGTATCCACTTCGGGACTTGCGGCGGCTGTTCGCTGCAGGACCTGGCGCCGGCCGATTACGCCGCGGCCAAGCGTGCCCTGGTGCAGAATGCGCTGATCAAGGCGGGGGTTACCGCCGAAGTACTGGCTCCCATTATCGTGCCGCCGCGTTCGCGCCGCCGCGCCGTGTTCAAGATCAAGAGCCTGCCAGAAGGCCTGCATATCGGCTTTCACGCCGCCAGGTCCCATACCGTGATCGACATGCATCACTGCGAAGTGCTGACGCCGGCGCTGTTTGGGCTGGTGGATGCGCTGCGCCGGAAACTGGAGCCGCTGTTCGGGGTGGGCGAGGCGGCCGAACTGCATGTCACCGAAAGCGGGAGCGGCTTTGACTGCGCCTTGCGCTGGCGCGACGGGCTGACCCCAGGCCTTGCCGCCATCCTCTCCCAGGCGTTGTCGGGTCTGGGGATCGCGCGGCTGACGATGGGGCGCGAGACGGTGTTCGAGACGGCGGTCCCGCAAATCTCCCTGGGCGGTGTGGCGGTCCCGCTGCCTCCCAATCCCTTCCTGCAATCCACCCGCGAAGGCGAGGCGGCGCTGCAGGCGCGGGTGCTCCAGATCGCAGGCAAGGCCAAATCCGTGGCCGACCTGTTTGCCGGCCTGGGCACCTTCGCCCTGCCGTTGGCGAAGAAAGCGCGCGTTCATGGCGTGGAGCAGGACACCGCCGCGCTGGCCGCCCTGGCGGCGGCGGCGCGTAACGCCAAGGGCCTCAAGCCTGTCACCACCGAAAAGCGCGACCTTTTCAAGCTGCCCCTAACCGGGGCGGAACTGGCGCCCTATGACGCGGTGGTGCTGGACCCGCCCCGCGCCGGCGCCGAGGCGCAAGCCCGCGCCCTGGCCAGATCCCGGGTCCCCGCCATCGCCTATGTTTCCTGCAATGCCGCCAGCTTTGCCCGGGACGCCGCCCTGCTGCTGGCCGGCGGCTACCGGATTGGGATGGTTACCCCGATAGACCAATTCCTCTGGTCGTCGCATATTGAGCTGGTCGGCGGTTTCGTCCGTCCTCCAGCAGCGAAGCGGTAGGCCTAAAAAAGAGTTCGGGCTTGAAGAAAACTCTGATCGCCTTGGGTGTGGTGGTGATGCTGGCGCTGGGCGGCGCCGGGCTCTGGTATCTGCATCAGCCGGCGCGCGCCGCCGACACGCCTGACAATGCCCGCCATGACCTGGCGGCGGCCTTTGCCAAGATCGGCTTCGCCAAGGCCAATATGGTGCAATTCTCGGTGGACTATGACGAAGGCACCCAGCACACCGGCATTCCCGACATCGCCGCCGCGATGCACGAGGCCGCCGCCAAGGCCAAGGCCGGCTGCCTGATCTATTTCACCTCCCATGGCGTGCCGACCGGCATCATCATGGGCGATGCCGTGCTGGGACCGGAGCAGATGCGCGACATGGTGAACAGCGCCTGCGGCAAGCGCCCGGCGGTGATCGCGATGTCGGCTTGCTATTCGGGCCAGTTCGTCGCCCCGCTGCAGGCCGACAACCGCATCATCATGACGGCGTCGCGCCCCGACCGCACCAGCTTCGGCTGCGGCGAGCTGGATCACTATACTTTCTTCGATGACTGTTTCCTCCGGGCGATGCCGATGGCCGGCGATTTCCCCGGCCTGGGCGCGCTGGTGCAGCAATGCGTGGCCGAGCGCGAAGTGCAGATGAAGGCGACGCCGCCATCCGAACCGCAGGTCAATGTCGGCTCCGCCGTGACCTTCACCCTGCGCTGGCGCGATGTGCCGCCGGGTTTGCCGCAAGCCGGCAATCAGCCGAATTGAGCTTGCGCGACGGGCTCGCCGGCTTGGAGCTGTTTCTCCCATTTGCTGACGATCACCGCCGCCACCGAATTGCCCACCACATTGGTGGCACTGCGCCCCATGTCCAGGAGATGGTCGACGCCCAGGATCAGCAACAACCCCGCTTCCGGCAAATGAAACACCGGCAGGGTGGCGGCAATCACCACCAGCGAAGCGCGCGGCACCCCGGCAATGCCCTTGGAGGTGATCATCAGCAGCGCCAGCATGGTGATCTCCTGGCCCAGACTCAGTTGGATGCCATAAGCCTGGGCGATGAACAGGCTGGCGAAGGTGCAATAGACCATCGAAGCAGCAGGGAGAGGTAAAAGCCGCCCACGAATTTGGCATAGACCAGCACGATGGAGAGGCCAGAGGTGGCCACGGTGGAGGCCAGCGCCGCGAACACCACCAGGGGCGCCAGCATCATCACATAGCCGGTGATCTTCAGCATCACGGCGGCGGCCTGCTCGCAGGCGGTCAGGATCAGGGGCGCCTTGCCGTCCAGCGCCGCCACCGCCGAGCCGACGAATACCGAAAAGACCACGATCTGCAGAATCTCATTGCGGGCCATGGCATCAAAGATCGAGACCGGCACCAGATGGGTGATGAACTCTTTCAGCGAGAAGCCGGCGGTGGCCAGTCCCGCACTGGCCTGGGGCGGGGGCAGGGCCAGCCCGGTGCCGGGCTGCAGCAGATGCACCATGATCAGGCCCAGGGTGAGGGAAATCAGTGACGCCATCAGGAACCAGCTCAGAGTCTTGACCCCGACGCGGCCGATGGCGGCGGAATCCTCCATATGGGCGATGCCGGCCACCAAGGTGGAGAAAACCAGGGGCGCGATGATCATCCGGATCAGGCGCAGGAAGAGATCGGTGATGATGGACAGGCTGGCCGCGGCGGCCTTGGCCTGATCCGGCGGCAGGCGGGTGTTGATCACAAACCCGGCCAACACGCCCAGGATCATGGCGCCGGCGATCAGGGCCGGAAGAAAGCGCTTGAACATCATCCCTCGATCGCTGCCCGCCAGGGCATGACAGCATTCGCGGCGCTGTAAGTCCATCGCCCCGGTGTGCCGTTCTGGCGGCGGAAAAAATGTGCTAGGTCTTGCGCCGATAGGCGAAGGCGCCCGTCCACCAAAATAACAGCTTCGGGGATGGCAATGAAAAATCGCAAATGGGGCGTCATGCTTGTGGCACTGGCCACCATCGGGGGCGCGGCGCAGGGCCAGGTCACGGAATGGAAGGATTGGGGCGGGGGCAGCGCGCGGCAGAACTATTCGCCTCTACACCAGATCACTGCCGCCAATGTCGCCGGCCTGAAGCCCGTCTGGGTCTGGGACAGCGGCAAATTCGGACGCACATGGGAAACCCGGCCCCTTTTGATCGATGGTCTGCTTTATTTGACCGAAAGCCAGAGCGGCGACACCATCGCCCTGGAGCCTGAGACGGGCAAGCTGGTGTGGCGGGCCAAGCCGCCCGTCACGGCCGGCGCCGGCCTCAACCGGCGCAGCTTTGCCTATTGGGCCGGCGACGGCACCATGAAGCCCCGGCTGGTCGCGGTCTGGGG
>JAEKMB010000174.1 GCA_019508105.1 Alphaproteobacteria bacterium | reverse complement strand
ATAGCCTCCAGCGCTGTGCCCGGATTGCCATTGTCCGGCCCGCCGGCTTGCGCCATGTCCGGCCGGCCGCCGCCGCCCTTGCCGCCCAAAGCTTCCGCCGCCACCCGCACCAGCTCCACCGCGCTGATGCGCGATGTCAGGTCGTCGGTGACACCGGCCACGATGGAGACCTTGCCCTCGGCCGCCGTGACAAACGCCACCACGCCACTGCCGACCTGGGACTTGGCGCCGTCCGCCAGGCTCTTGAGGTCCTTGGGCGCCACGCCGTGCACCAGCCGCAGCACGGCTTTCAGGCCGGCGATGCTTTCCTGGCCGTCATCGCCGCTTTTGGCGGGGCCGGCCAAGGCGAGCTGCTTCTTGGCTCCCGCCAACTCGCGTTCCAGCTTGCGGCGTTCTTCGGCCAGTTGCGCCACCCGGCCGGCAAGTTCGCCGATCGGAGTCTTGATGGCGAAGGCCGCCTCGCGGGCGATTTCCGCCTGGCCCGACAAATAACGGCGGGCATGCTCGGATGTCAGCGCCTCGATGCGGCGGACGCCGGCGGCCACGGCGCTTTCGCCCACAATGGTGAAAAGCCCGATATCGCCCAGGCGATGGACATGGGTGCCGCCGCACAGCTCCACCGAATAGGCCTTTCCCGCATCCGGGTCGCTGCCCATGGAAAGCACCCGCACTTCATCGCCATATTTTTCGCCGAACAGCGCCTCGGCGCCGGCCGCGATGGCCTGGTCGGTGGGCAGAAGACGGGTGGAGGTATCGGAATTCTGGCGGATCACCGCATTGACCTGCGCCTCGATACGCTCAAGCTCCTCCGGCGACACCGGCTTGGGATGGGAGAAGTCAAAGCGCAGCCGCTCGGCATTCACCAGCGAGCCTTTCTGGCTGACATGATTGCCCAGCACGCGCTTGAGCGCGGCATGCAGCAGATGGGTGGCGCTGTGATTGGCGCGGGTGGCACGGCGCCGCTCAGCATCCACCTTCAGATCGACCGCATCGCCGGGCGCGATACTGCCTTCGGTAAGGCGCACGCTATGGACATGCAGGGCGCCCAGTTTTTTCTGAGTGTCGGTGACTTGGCCCTTGGCCTTGGGCGAAAGGATATGGCCGACATCGCCCGCCTGGCCGCCGGATTCGCCATAGAAAGGCGTCTGGTTGGTGACGATCTCCACCGCCTCACCGGCCGAGGCACCCATCACCCGGCCGCCCTCCCTGAAGATGGCCAGGATCACACCTTCGGCTTCCTCGGTGTCATAGCCCAGGAACTCGGTTCGGCCGACTTCGTCCAGCACCGCGAACCATTTGGCTTCGCTGGCGGCGTCGGCATTGCCGGTCCAGGAAGCGCGCGCTTCCTGTTTCTGCTTTTGCATGGCGGCGGAAAAACCGTCCGTGTCCACGGTGATGCCGCGGGCGCGCAGGGATTCCTCGGTGAGGTCCAGCGGAAAGCCGTAGGTGTCATAAAGCTTGAAGGCAACATCGCCCTTGAGCTGGTTGCCTTTGTTCAGGCCGGTGCTGGCTTCATCCAGAAGCTTGAGGCCACGCGCCAGGGTTTCGCGGAAGCGGATTTCCTCCAGCTTCAGGGTCTCGGCGATCAATGGTTCATTGCGCTGAAGCTCCGGATAGGCCGAACCCATCTCGGCCACCAGCGCCGGCACCAGCCGGTGCATCAGGGGATCCTTGGTGCCTAGCAGATGCGCATGACGCATGCCGCGGCGCATGATCCGGCGCAGCACATAGCCGCGGCCTTCATTGGAAGGCAGCACGCCATCGGCGATCAGGAAGGAAGTGGCGCGCAGATGATCGGCAATGATGCGGTGGCTGAAGGTGGCCTCGCCCTTGCTGTCCACGCCGCTGGCCGATTCCGAGGCCGCGATCAGGTGGCGGAACAGGTCCACATCATAATTGTTGGTGACGCCCTGCAGGATGGCGGCGATGCGCTCCAGCCCCATGCCGGTATCGATGGAAGGCTTGGGCAGGTCGAGGCGGGTGTTTTCGTCCACCTGCTCGAACTGCATGAAGACCAGGTTCCAGAATTCCAGAAAGCGGTCGCCATCCTCGTCCGGGGAACCGGGCGGGCCGCCGGCAACCGAGGGTCCCTGGTCGTAGAAAATTTCCGAGCAATAGCCGCAAGGCCCGGTGGGTCCCATGGCCCAGAGATTGGACTCATGGCCGATGATGCGGTCGTCGGAAAAGCCGGCGATCTTCTTCCACAACTGTCGCGCCTGGTCGTCGCTGGGATAGATGGTGACCAGCAGCTTGTCCGCAGGGAGCCCCACCACCTTGGAGGTGAAGTCCCAGGCGAACTTGATGGCGTCTTCCTTGAAATAATCGCCGAAGGAGAAATTGCCCAGCATCTCGAAGAAAGTGTGGTGCCGGGCGGTATAGCCGACATTGTCCAGGTCGTTATGCTTGCCGCCGGCCCGCACGCATTTCTGCACCGTGGTGGCGCGGCTATAGGGGCGCTTTTCGGCGCCGGTGAAGAGATTCTTGAACTGGACCATGCCTGCATTGGTGAACAGCAGGGTGGGGTCGTTGCGCGGCACCAGCGGCGAAGACGGCACCACGGTGGTAATCCGCAAAAACAAAGGGCGCCCGCATTCATGTGAGCGCCCAAAAGCGTAGGCGTGAGCCGGAGCGACTTAAAAACAGAAGGCGCCCCGCATTCACACGGGACGCAAAGGCGTAGGCGTGAGCCGGAGCCGTAAATAGAGGGGCGCCCGCATACGAGCCCTAAAAACAAAGGGCGCCCGCATTCACACGGGCGCCCTTTGCAGAGGAGCTGAAGGCCCCCATGGCAAGGGCTTATCCAGCTTGGGTCAGGGCGCAGGCGCGAGCCGGAGCCCAATCAAAATGGCCTTTCGGCCTATTCTTCTTCCGTCTCCGCCTTCTCCGAAGCGTCCAGAACCAGGTTCTGGCCGATCTGGCCGGCATTGGCGCGGATGGCGTTTTCGATCTTGTCGGCGATGTCGCTGTTCTCGGTCAGGAAGGTCTTGGCGGCTTCCCGGCCCTGGCCGATGCGGCTGCCGTCGTACGAATACCAGGAGCCCGACTTCTCCACGATGCCGGCCTTGACACCTAAGTCCACCAGCTCGCCGACCTTGGAAATGCCCACGCCATACATGATGTCGAACTCCACCTGCTTGAAGGGCGGGGCGACCTTGTTCTTGACCACTTTCACGCGGGTCTGGTTGCCGATCACTTCGTCGCGATCCTTGATGGCGCCGATGCGGCGAATGTCCAGGCGCACCGAGGCATAGAATTTCAGCGCATTGCCGCCGGTGGTGGTTTCCGGATTGCCGAACATGATGCCGATTTTCATGCGGATCTGGTTGATGAACAGCACGATGGTGTTGGACTTGGAAATGCTGCCGGTGAGCTTGCGCAGCGCCTGGCTCATCAGCCTTGCCTGCAGGCCGGGCAGGGAATCGCCCATCTCGCCTTCCAGTTCGGCCTTGGGAGTCAAAGCAGCGACCGAGTCGATCACCACGATGTCCACGCCGCCCGAGCGCACCAAAGTGTCGGTGATTTCCAGTGCCTGTTCGCCGGTGTCGGGCTGGGAGATCAGCATCTCGTCAATGTCCACGCCCAGCTTGCGCGCATAGACCGGATCGAGCGCATGTTCGGCATCCACATAAGCGGCGATGCCGCCCTTCTTCTGGATCTCGGCCACCACATGCAGCGCCAGGGTGGTCTTGCCCGAAGATTCCGGGCCATAGACCTCGATCACCCGGCCGCGCGGCAGCCCGCCAATGCCCAGCGCGATGTCCAGGCCAAGCGAACCGGTGGATACGGCGTCTGTCGCCAGCCCCAGGTCGCGGCTGCCCAGCTTCATCACCGAGCCCTTGCCGAAGGCCCGGTCAATCTGGCTCAGCGCGGCCTCCAGCGCCCGCTTGCGATCCGCATTTTGTTCCTTACCAACCACCCGCAAAGCCGCCTGTGACATGAGATGTCTCCCGGTTATTTCACGGCGCCCGCTGATCCCCAAGCGAATCCCACGGCGACGAGAAGCCGCAAAGGTACACGCTTTGTTCTTTTTGACAAGCTACTGCCCAATGCCTTGAAATACCGTTGAAATACTACATCTTGTTCTCTCAGTGTTCTGATGGATTTAGGGGTGGTGTCTCAGTTTGAAATTGCCCCCCCTGCGTCGGGGCACTGATTGGGCTGGCATAGATTGGAGACAGTTCAGGGCTAGGGTTCGAGCATGATGCCCGCCCGTTATTGAGAGCCCCATGCGCTGCTATTTCCTGAAGGGCGGCCATATCGCCACTGTCAACTATTTGAGCGCGACGGAGGATAAAAGCCTCATCGCGGAAGCCCGTGAGCTATTTGAGACTAGTGGCAAACCTAGAGGGGCCGAGAGCTTCGAGGTCTGGGACGGTCCCCGCTTTGTCTATCGTTATCCAGAGCAACAACCTTAGGCGACGAGGGACCGTTTCTTATACGGCCCGCGCGCCTTCGGCGGTTCCGCCAGCATGTCCACCAGCCGAACCAGGTCATTCATGGTCATGAGGGTATCGGAAACCCCGGCTTGCATCGCGGGCGTGACGCGAAGGCTTTTCTGGATGCGGCAGAAGTTGTGATGGAAAAAATAGATCGCCAGTGAGTGCGAGTGATTTTCCAGGCGCCGCGAAAAGCCGTTAGTTAGGCGCGTAAAGCGGCGGTTGCCCATGCGGATATTGAGGTTCTGGCGCTCAACGTAAGAGGTCGAAGCCTTCGCCATATCCGGGGCGCCAAACACAACGTCTTTCGTCTGCGAGACGATCACGCCGGGCGAGTATTTCTTACTGGGGCCACTGCCGTCCGGGGTGCCGGTATAGTTCTTCTGGATCGTGGCGAACGAAGCGTCCCAGCCGAAGGCATCGGACATTTCCGCGCGATAGGCGGCGAAGCCATCGGTGGACACCTGGACGGGCGAAACGATGCGCTTGGCGGCATCTGTCAGGAAGGCGCGGGTATTGCGGTAATCGCGGTCACCACTGAACCAGGTCACGATCAGCTTTGAGTCGGCGTCCAGCGCTGTGAAGGTCCAAACGTCGCCGGCCTCAAGGGACGGCTTTTTCATGCGGGCGACGTTACTGCGCTTAGCCTGGCAGAAGGCCCAGATTTCATCGCACTGAAGCTGCTTCACCTTCAGGCCCGTATCTCCATACCGCCTGAGCTTCGAAATGCCTGGTACGACTTACGCTCGCGCCGGGCCTTTTTCATGCCGGGGTCTCCGGTTAGGCGCTTCTTCTGGGCCAGCGGCTTCGGCAGTTCAGCCATCACATCCGCAAGCCGCACCAAGTCATTGATGGTCATGAGGTGTTGGAACGCCACCTTGGTAATACCCAACTTGCGATGCGGCTAGTGGACATTAACGGCCTTCCTTGAAGCACAAAGTCAGAAAACGGCCGTAAGCCGCTTATTCAACGGGATATGTGAGCTTCAAGTCAGTCTCGACCATGACCCTCAACGGCTTGCGGCAGCCCTGTCCCGGCGGGTAGATTCGGTTCCAATAACAAGCGTTTGGGGACGGATATGGGAAATCAGCGGATTCTGGCGCCGGCCGCCGCCCACGGCCATCTGCGCAGCAGCGCCACCCCCGCCGGCTTGTTGGCGCGCGAATACTAGACGCCTGAAGGATCACACAATGAAGAAGATCGCGCTTGCCCTCGTCTGCCTGTGCCTTGCGGCGCCGGCGGAAGCGAAAATCGAAAAGGCGCCTTGGGGCGAGACCGCCGATCACCAGAAGGTGGACATCTACACCCTGACCAATGCGCGCGGCATGAGCGCGCGCATCACCAATTACGGCGCCTTCCTGGTCAGCCTCAATGTGCCGGACCGGAAGGGCAAGATGGCGGACGTGGTGCTGGGTTACGACAAGCTGGAGGATTACACCCACGGCACCACCTATGGCGCGGTGATCGGGCGCTTTGCCAACCGCATCGGCGGGGCGCAGTTCACCCTGGACGGCAAGACCTATCACCTCAAGGCCAATGCCGGCCCCAACAACATCCATGGCGGGCCGGTGGGCTTTTCCTATCACGTCTACAACGCCACCATGTTGGACGGAAAATCGCCCAGCCTGATCCTGCAAATGGTCTCGCCCGACGGCGACCAGGGCTTTCCCGGCAACCTGAACTTCACCGTGATCTATACCCTGACCGCCAATAACGCGCTGCGCATCGACTACCGCGCCACCACCGACAAGCCGACGGTGCTGAACCCCACCAACCATTCCTATTTCAATCTCAAGGGCGCCGGGCACGGCGATGTGCTGAATCACCGGCTGCAGGTGTTCTCGGATGCCGTCACCCCCACCGATGCCAACCACATGGCGACGGGCGAAGTGATGAAAGTCTCGGGCACCGGCTTTGACTTCACCAAGCCCAAGCCCCTGGGCAAGGACATCAATGGTCCCGACCCGGCCATCGTCGCCACCCCCGGCTATGACATCAACTTCATCGTGCGCGGCCAGCCGGGCAAACTGCGCCCCGCGGCCCATGTGGTCGAACCGGAATCGGGCCGGGTGATGGATGTGTGGACCACCCAGCCCGGCATCCAGCTTTACCTGCCCAACAACGACAAACCGATCATCGGCAAGGGCGGGGCGCAATATATCAAGCGCGGCGCCTTCTGCCTGGAGACCCAGCATTTCGCCAATGCCCCCAACATCCCCGCCTTCCCCACCACTGAGCTGAAGCCGGGTCAGATTTTCTACCAGGTCACCAGCTTCAGGTTCAGCACGACGAAGTGACCGAACATCTTTTTTCCTACGGCACGCTTCGGCAAGAGGAAGTGCAACTGGCCTCATTCGGCCGCTTGCTGAAAGGCTCCGCTGACGCACTGGTGGGATGGAAGCAGGAGATGGTGGAAATCACCGACGCAAGCGTGCTGGCCAGGAGCGGCAAGCGGCACCATCCCATCCTGGTGCCCGGCGATGCGGCGGACCGCGTTCCCGGCATGGTATTCGAGGTCACCAGCGAAGAATTGGCGGCGGCCGACCGCTATGAAGTCGCCGATTACCGGCGCGTCGCCGCCAAACTGGCCTCCGGCCTCACCGCCTGGGTCTATGTGAAGGCATAAAAAAGGCGCCGGTGTTTCCGGCGCCTTCTTCATTTCGATTGGTCCGCGGCTACTTCTTGGCAGCGGCCCAGGGACCAACTTCCAGCACAGGCTGGGTATTCCAGTCCTTGCCCAACGCGGCCTTGGCGCCGCGCGCGATGGCGCCGGTCTCGCCGCCCGCCTGGAAGCAGGTGAAATCGGGACGGTCGCGCCAGGCATAAGGCCCGCACAGCCGCACGCCCGCATGAAGGGCGGCGTCATGCACGATGTTGATCTCGCGCTCATAGTCCGGATCGTTCTGCTTGTAGCCGGAATGATTGCCCAGGTCTCCGCTCGCCGCGAAGATCGCGGTGACGCCGGGAATCTTGGCGATACGGTCGGCATCCTTGAGGCCCGCCAGGGTCTCGATCATCAGGATCAGCACCAGATTGTCGTTGATGGTGGCCCGGTAGCCGCCCGGCACATTGTTGTAGAGGGCAAAAGCCTGGCCGCCGCCATTGCTGCGCCGTCCCAGGGGCGGGAAGAACGCCCAGTCGCGCGCCTTGAGGGCTTCCTCATAGGAGCGCACCGTCGCTCGTCGGTATAGGCGACACGCACGCCAGGCACCGCCTTGGTATAGGGACAGGCCGCCCACATGCGTTCGGTGGTCTTCCAGTCGCGGGCATTGTGCTGATGCTCGACCCAGATGAAGTCGTAGCCGGCATTGGCGAAAGAGCAGTAGATTTCCGGATCAGTGGCGCTGAACAGCGTGCCGCCGGTCACTTTCTCCCCCCGCATCATCTTGATCTTCACCGGATTCCACAGTTTGGAACCGGGCGGCGCATCATAGGCCTTGCCGAACTTCCAGGTCTTGTCGTCGAACTTGCCCTGGTTGAGGGCGCCGGCCGGGGCCTTGTCGATGGCATGGCTGTCCTCACCGGCCTTGGCGGCCAGCGGATATTTCGCCATGCGGGCGGCAACCTCGTCTTCATTGGCCTGGCCGAATGCGGCAACCGCGCCAAGACCGACAGCCGCAACCATCGCGGCCGAGAACATCAAGCGTTTCATAAGAATTTCCTCCCCTCCGGATCGGCATCCTGCCGCCCGGTTTGACGTGATATGACAGCACATCCGCGGAACGGTCAAACAGCGCTCCGCCACTTCGCGCCCGCAATATGGCTTCGCGGCAAGGCGCTTTGTAGTGTCGCCGCCACGAGGAGACGTCATGAAAATCATTTTAGCGGCGGCGGCCCTGCTGGCCCTGACCCTGCCGGTGGAAGCGGCGGTCACCGTCCAGGCCTGGGGCGGGATGGGCGGCAAAGGTGTGGACCTTTTCACCCTGACCAATGCGCGGGGCATGGAAGCCAAAATCACAAATTACGGCGGCGTAATCACGTCCATCCGGATGCCGGGCCGCGACGGAATCAAGGCCAATGTGGTGCAGGGCTTTGAAAGCCTGAACGATTATACCGGCCAGGATTACAAGGGCCGCTATGGCGCCCTGATCGGACGCTTCGCCAACCGCATCAAGGACAACATCTTCACCATCAACAACAACACCTATCGCATCAGCCGCGATGCCTATGTCCTGAAGGAAGCCAACAACAAGCCCTATGACGAGCGGGTGTGGGATGCCAGAACCCGCGACGGCGATGAACCGCAACTGATCCTGTCGCTGCTGGACCGGGGTGGCACCATGGGCTTTCCCGGCACCTTGCGGGTGGAAGTCACCTACACCCTGACCCGCAACAATATCCTGCGCATCGCCTATCGCGCGATCAGCGACAAGGACACCATCGTCAGTCTCACCAACCATGCCTATTTCAACATGGCCGGCGATCTGTCGGGGCCGGTACTGGACCAGCTCCTGACGGTGAATGCCGACATGATCACGGCGGTGGACGACCAGAATGTGCCCACCGGGGTGATGCAACCTGTGGCGGGCACGGCGTTTGATTTCCGCCGCCCCACCCCGATCGGCGCCCATATCAACGCGCCCGATCCGGTGATCCAGCGCGCCCATGGCTTTGACCAGAATTACGCCATCAACGGCGCGCCCGGCACCTTGCGCCTGGCGGCGCGGCTGGCCGATCCCAAATCCGGACGGGTGCTGGAAGAATGGACCACCCAGGCCGGCTTGCAGGTCTATACCGCCAATTATTCACCGCCGCCGGTGGGATTGGCCAAGGGCTATCAGATCCACAGCGCCGTGGCGCTGGAGGCGCAAGGCTTTCCCAATGCGCCCAACATCCCCAGCTTCCCCAGCACATTGCTGAAGCGGGACGCGCAATACAGCGAAGTGACGGAATACCGCTTCAGCGTGGCGCCGTAGTTGCCCCTTCCTCTCCCCTTGAGGGAGAGGAAACTAGCTAACACGAATAGATCGTCACGCACTGCGCATAACTCTGCTGCAGCACGCGCGCCTGGGTCGCCGGATCAAAGCCATTGGTGGTGGCGTCCTGGACTGCCACGGATTTGCAGAAATCATTATTGGCGGGCGCGGCCGCCATGGGCTGGGGCGCAGGGGCCGGCGGCGCCGTCACCACCTCGACATCGGGCTCGCCGCCGCTGCCGTAATTGAGCACATGGTTCCAGTCGGCATCGGTACAGCCGGCCAGCAAAAGGCAGGCGATCAGGGCAACAGGTTTTTTCATGGCCGCGAAGATACTGCCACGCGCCCATATTGCAACCTCAACCGCCCGATCCCGCCAGCACTTCCTTGACCTTGGCCGCCAGTTGCTTGAGGCCGAACGGCTTGGGCAGGAAGTGGATATCCTCGGAATTCTGGTCGTTGCGGCGGAAGGCTTCCTCGGCATAGCCGGACATGAAGATCACCGCCAGGTCGGGCTTGAGCTGCTTGACATGGCGCACCATGGTAGGCCCATCCATGTTGGGCATCACCACATCGGTGATGATCAGGTCGATCTTGGTCGCGCCATTTCGGACGATCTCCAGCGCTTCCTCGCCGCCGCCGGCTTCCAGCACATGGTAGCCGCGCATGCGCAAGGCCCGCGCCGCGAAGCTGCGCACCGCTTCCTCGTCTTCCACCAGAAGGATGGTGTCCTGGCCGGTGACGTCGCGCGCCGCGTGCGGCAAAGCTTCCACCGGCGGCGCGGCATCGGCCGCTTCCAGCTTGCGGCGCGGCAGATAGATGTTGAAGCGGGTGCCGCGGCCCGGCTCGCTCTCCACATCGATGAAGCCGCCCGACTGCTTGACGATGCCGTACACGGTGGCCAGGCCCAGGCCCGTCCCCTGGCCCACCGGCTTGGTGGTGAAGAAGGGGTCGAAGATCTTGCTCTGGATTTCCTTAGACATGCCGATGCCGGTGTCGGTCACTTCGATGCGCACATAGTCGCCGGCCGGCATCAGCGCGGTGCCCAGCGCCCGGGCGTTCAGG
>JAEKMB010000173.1 GCA_019508105.1 Alphaproteobacteria bacterium | reverse complement strand
CCATGGTGGCGCGGCCTTCCGGATCGGTGGTGAAGCTGACGCCGTAATTCTTCGACACGGCGGGCAGCAGCTCCTGCTCCACCCAGTTGGAATAGCGATCCGACAACGTATCGTATTCCAGCCCGCGCTGGGAGCCTTGCGCGTCACTGCCGCCGGAATCCGGCGCCACGATGATCATCGCCGGCAGGCGATGCGCCGCGATCATATTGTCCAGCACCGGTGCCATGCGGTTGATATAGGAATGGCCATCTTGCACCACCATGAAGGGCGCGTTCGGCCTGACCTGTTTGGGGAGGTAGACCCAGACATGGCGCTCATAGCGGCCGGGCTTGGAGACTTGCGCCTCCGGCGCCGGCAGCCGGTTGCCATAAGCGTCGCGCTTGGCGCTGATCTCATTTTCGATCCGCACAATGCCCGGATAGATTTTGCTGTCTTCCGAATAGAGGATGAATTCGCGGATATCGCCCTGCGGCACCGAAGGATCGACCTTGTATTCCGGCGCATCGGCGTAAGGCGGCCGGATGATGCTGTTCTCGGCCGTCACCGCCGGCGGTGGGGTGGGAAATTTCGGCAGCGACGGATCGGGGGCAGGCTGCGCCAGAACGGGCATGGCCGCGAAGAACGCCAGAAGCGATAGTGCCACTCTCTTTTTCATCTCATGCCCCGTTTGATTTTATCTGGGATAATCGCGCCACAGCCATTCCAGCGCCGCCGGCAAGGTCTGCATCACCACCCGGTTGTCGACATGGCCGGCGCCCAGCGCGAAGACATAGCGATAATCATAGCCCTTTTTCTTGAGCACGGCCGCCATGCGATTATTGGCCAAGGGCCAGTTGTGCCAGGTTTCCTCGGGCACATCGAAGCGGTTGTCCTTCTCGCCCACTTCCATCCAGATGCGGATCGGTTTTTTGGCCGCCTTCGGGATGAGGGTGGCGTGATATTCCCAGGCGCCCCGCGGTGTCTGGGGATCCGGCGGCCAGGCCTGATTCACAAAGGTGCCCGAATAGCTCAGCACCTTGCGATACCGCTCCGGGTGAAACCAGGCCATGGTGAAAGCAGCCGCTGCGCCCGAAGAGCCGCCCATGGTGGCGCGGCCTTCCGGATCCGTCGTGAAAGTCACGCCGTAATTCTTCGTCACCGCCGGCAGCAATTCTGTTTCGACCCAGTCAGAATAGCGGCCCGACACCTCGTCATATTCCAGCCCGCGCTCGGAGCCTTGCGCGTCGCTGCCGCCGGAATCAGGCAGCACCACCACCATGGCCGGCAGGCGCCTGGCAGCGATCATATTGTCCAGGATATTGGCCATGCGCTTCACATAGGAATGGCCGTCCTGCACCACCATGAAAGGCGCGTTGGGCTTGACCTGTTTGGGGATATAGACCCAGACATGGCGCTCATAGCGGCCTGGCGCCGACAGCCCGCTGGCGGGAACGACATAATTGCCGCGGGCGTCGCGCTGCATGTTCGCCACCCGCACGATGCCTGGATAGAGTTTGCTGTCTCCCGAATACATGATGAATTCGCGGATATCGCCCTGCGGTACCGCCGCATTGGCCACCGATTCCGGCGGATCGGCGTAACTGGGGCCGATGATGCTGTTCTCCGCCGTCACCGCGGGCGGCGGGGTAGGAAATTTGGGCAGGTCGGTCTGGGCCAGAGTGGGGAGCGTCCCCAGGAGCAAACAGGCTGCAAGCGTCTTTCGCATTGTTCTCGCCTTTTGAAATCTAGGGCGCCGGGACCAGGGACCGGGCGGCTTCGGCAAGCAGCACCGGCACGGTGTGGGAAATATCCAGGATCACCGCATCTTCGTCGGCCGTGGGCTTTTCCAGGGTGGCGAACTGGCTGTCCAGCAGTGCCGGCGGCATGAAGTGGCCCTTGCGCTTGCGCATCCGGTCACCGATCAGCTCCCGCGAGCCATCCAGCAGGATGAAGTGCACCTTGCCGTGAACCTGTTTGCGAAGACAATCGCGATAGGCGTGCTTGAGGGCCGAACAGGAGACCACTACCCCATGGCCGGTGGAACGCTCTACCTCCATGCGCTCGCCGATGGCTTTCAGCCAGGGCCAGCGATCGTCATCGGTCAGGGGGATGCCGGCCGCCATCTTGCGGACATTGGCGATGGGGTGCAGGGAATCGCCTTCGACAAAGGGCACACCCAGATTTTCCGCCAGCCCGCTGGCAATGGTGGTCTTGCCCGAACCGGCCACGCCCATCACCACGATCAGGGGCTTCTCAACGCGCGTCATACAATCCTCGAAAACCCCAAGGCGCCGCAAGCGAGCGCCGAATCCACCCCAAGCCCCTGCAGGGGGCGCTTTTTTGTGCGCCGGATACTATAGTGCCCGACGGCAAAGCCCAGCCGAAAACGGGCGGGAACGGGGGAAAAATGCGTGTACAAACAGTGCTGATGGCGGTTTTTCTGGGCGCCGGGGCGGCCCAGGCCGGAACGGTGGACACCGCCGTGTACGGCACCACCAAGGACGGCGCCACCGCCCATATCTTCACCCTCACCAACAGCCATGGCATGCGAGCCCGGGTGCTGGATTATGGCGGCACGGTCTGTGCCGTGGAGGCGCCAGGCCGTGACGGCAAGCTGGCCAATGTGATCCTGTGCCAGAAGGATCTGGCTGCCATCGAAGCCACCGGCCCGATGAGCGCCCTCACCGGCCGCTATGCCAACCGCATCGGCCATGGTGTCACCATCGAGGGCAAGCATTATGACCTGGCGCAGAACCCCAATGGCGTCACCCTGCATGGCGGCCCGCCGCGCTATAGCCGCCGCGTGCTGCAGACCGTACGCACCTTTAACACGGCCAGCGATGCCGGCGTCACCTTGCGTCTGATCTCGCCCGACGGCGACCAGGGCTTTCCCGGCGCCGTCACCCTGGACGTCACCTATACCCTGACCGACAACAATGATTTCAAGATGGAATACAAGGCGACCACCGACAAGCCCACGGTGGTGAACTTCACCAACCACACTTATTACAATCTGGCCGGCAATGGTTCGGGCAATGTCGAGAACCAGGTCATGACCATCATGGCCGATCAGGTGACGCCGACCGACGCCTATCAGGTGCCGACCGGCGAATTCACCGCCGTGGCGGGCACGCCGTTCGACTTCCGCGCCCCCACCCCCATCGGCAAGAACCTGCGCTCCAATGATCCGCAGATGCTGATCGGCCGCGGCTATGACCATAATTATGTGCTGCGCAAGTCAAAGCCCGGCGCGCTGGAATTGGCGGCGCGCATCACCGATCCCGCCAGCGGCCGGACCCTGGAGCTTCTCACTACCGAACCGGGGGTGCAGGTCTATTCCTCCAATAACCTCAATGGCGGCATCGTTAGCGCCGCAGGAACCACCTTGCGGGCGACGGACGGCCTGGCGCTGGAAACCCAGCATTTCCCCGACAGTCCCAACAAGCCGAACTTCCCGTCCACTCTGCTCAAACCCGGCGAAACCTTTACTTCGGCGACGGTGATGCATTTTACAGTGCGGTGACCGGCGCGCGTAGCGCGTGAGCAGGTCCGGTGGACCTGCGAAAGGGCACCGCCCCGCGAGCTTGGGCGAGCGGCTGGCTCAGACCAGCGCCTTACGCGCCCATTCAAAGCAGCGGATATTGTTGCTTTCCTCGGCCTGAAACTGGGCCTCCGGCGACAGGGTGCCGATCATCGGCAGCGGTTTCTTGCTGGCATTGGCATTGACCAGCCGGATGGTGTCGGCAAGATACTTGCCGCTGCGGTCCGGCCAGGTGACCCAGTATTTGTCGGTCAGCACCGGCACCTTGAGCGGATCGCGGGTGATCAGTTCATGCATGGGCAGGAGTTTGGAATTGGATTTCTTCAGCACTGCCCATAGCGCGGGAATATCCAGGAAACCGTCCTCGAACAGCACTTCCGACAACAAAAAGCCGTCGGAATAATTCTGCACCGCCATGTTTTTCATGTGACAAGACTTCACATAGGGCGCCAGCTTGGTGATGACTTCCACCGGATCGTCGCACATGGAGATGTTGTTGCCGAAATCCACCAACGCGCCGAAATTGGCGCTGGAATATTTCTTCAGCACCTCAATCTCTTCATCCACCACCCGGTCCTTGTGGTTTTCCATCGCCAGCGGAATGCCGACCTTGTCGGCGATGGGAACGCAGACATCGAGCACCGCCAGCGCATTGGCCTTCCAGTCCTTATATTGCTGCAGGCTGGTGAAATTCTCATAGCGGCGGCCGACAAAGCAGACGGTACGCACGCAAGGCGCCCCCAATTCCTTGTACATGCGCAAGCCCTTCTCAAAGGCTGCGGTGTCGTCGCCCGGCTTGTCGAGGAGGCGGATGTCGCCCTCGAAGAACATCTTGTGGTGATCCAGCCGTCTGCGCAGCACCTTGATATCGGTGTCCAGCGGGATTGCCATCTGGATGCCGCCGGCGCCCAGGCTGCGGACATAATCCAGGGTGGCGATGGGATCGGCAGGGCCGCGGGCAGCGGGATTGTCGCCGCGTTGCTTTCGGAAGTAATGGCCCAGCGCGGTCTGGGCCACGCCCAGCGGCGATTGTGGGCGGTCGGCAGCAAAAGCCGGCATCGCGGAAGCGGCCGCGCACGCGGCGCCCCCCAGCATCACATCACGCCGTGTCCTCATGGTTTTCCTCCGTTCAGGCGGCGGTCCAGCCGCCGTCAATCAGGATGTCGGTCCCGGTGACAAAACCCGCCAGGTCGCTGCACAGATAGCAGGCCAGGGCGCCGATCTCTTCCACCTTGCCCCAGCGGCCGACCGGCAGCTTGGTCAGGAACAGCTTATTGGCTTCCGGATCGTTGATCACCGGCAGGTTCATCTCGGTATGGAAGGGACCGGGCGAAATGGCATTCACCGTGATGCCTTCCCCCGCCAGTTCCAGGGCCAGCGACTTGGTGAAGCCCAGCAGCCCTGCCTTGCCCGACGAATAGGCGGTGCGGCCCGGCAGTGAAATATGCGCCATGATGGAGGAGAGGTTGAGGATGCGGCCATAGCCGCTTCCCTTCATGCCGGGGACAAAGGCGTTGCAGGCCAGAAAGGTGGTGACCAGGCTGGAATCCACCACACTGGTCCATTCCTTCAAGGTGAAATCGGTCACTGGCTTGCGGATATTGATGCCGGCCGAATTGATCAGGATCTGCGGATTTTTGAACTTGGCGTTCACCTCCGCGGCCAACCGCTTGACGTCGCTTTCGCTGGTCATGTCGGCATTGAAGCCTTCCACCGTGGCGCCCTTGGCCTTGAGG
>JAEKMB010000172.1 GCA_019508105.1 Alphaproteobacteria bacterium | reverse complement strand
AACCGGGCTGGGAAAGGCTGGCGGCGCGCGCGCTGGGTTGGTTGAAGGCGCAGACGCTCTAGCTCTTGGCGTCCGACTTGCGCTTGGCGAAGTCCTTCATGAAGGACTGCAGCGTATCCAGCGAGGCGATCTTGGCGGCAGCCTCGCGGAACGCGAGCCCATGCTGGTCGATGTCGGACGACAGCACCGCGAACAAATTGGCGTCGGGGGTGCCCTTCATTTTGGGCATGAAATGGCTGCGGACCCGCGCCAGGCTGGCTTCGTCATTGGCCAGGCTATAGGCCACGGCGGTGCGCATCACCTGGGCGCGGTCGGAATTGCTCAGCGCAGCAGTGTCGCTCCAGCGCGCCTCCAGCATCTCCTCGGCCTTCTGGCCGGCGATGGCCCAGTTGCCGCTGTCCCAGAAGGCGCGCGCCTCCAGCAGCATGCGCTGGTGCATTTCCTCGTCCGGCAAGCCGGTGATCTGGGACTCGCGGATTGCGGCCACCGCCTTGTCGGCCTTGTGATCCATCAGATAGACGGCGGCCAGGCGCGTGGCGACCTGCGCCTTGGCGATGCCATCCAGCCGCTTGTCCACCTGATAGGCCAGCAGGTTCGCAGCCGGGCCCAGCAGGTCCACCGCCACCAGCCGGTCGGACATGCGCCGGATCATCTCGTCGCCGTCCGGCCCGATGGGGGTCAGGTCCAGATTGTCGTAGAACAGCGCCAGCGCGTCCACCGGCTTCATCTTGTCGGCGCCGCCTTTCAGGAACAGATTCACGAAGGCGCCGCGCATATCGTCCTGGGCGATGCGCGCCGCATCCTGTCCGGCGAAGTTCTGGGTTGCCACCCGGAGGGTTTTGAGGCCTTCGCGCCATTGACCGTGCGTCGTATAGAGCGCGGCCAGCTTGCGCAGAGTTTTCAGTTCCAACCCATCACCCCGCCAGCGGAAGCGCAGGCGCTCCAGCTGTTCGATGGCCTGGGGCTGGGTAATGGCAGTGGCGCTCAGCGCCGCATTGGTATGATAAAAGATAGCCTGTGCCGCCAGTTTTTCGTCGCCGCCTTTTTCAACCGCGACAAAATGGGGCGCGGCGCGGCCATAACGGTTTTGCGCCGCCAGCAGGCGGGCCTGGGCCAGTTCTGCGGCCAGCGCCTGCTTGTTATCCAGCTCCTTAGGCAGGCGCTGCAAGGCAGCGTCGGCCAAATCAAGTCGGCCTTGGCCCAGCGCGGCATCGGCGTCGGCCAGCAAGGCGGTGGCCTGCCAGACGAGCGAATAACGGTGCAGCACCGGCCCGGCCTGATCCAGGTGGGCATGGGCGTTCTTCCAGTCTTCCATCCCCGCTTCGATCAGCCCGCGCCAGAAGGCGGCATGGCGGTCGGAGTCGAAATTCGCCCCGGTCAGGTCATTATGGGCGTCGCGGTAGCGGCCCATCATGTATTCGGCGGCCGCTTTCATGGTGACCAGCTGGGTGTCGCCCGCCAGCGCCGGATCATGGCTCTGCAACAGGTTGATCAGGCCCAGCGCCTCGGCAGCAAAGCCGTTGGCGAGATAAAAGCGCGCCAGGTTCAGCCGCGCCCGGCTGGCCATGTCGGGACGGGCATGCGCCACCACCTGGGTCAGCCGGCGTTCGGTGGCCAGGAAGCTGCCGCCCTGGGCCGCGCCCCAACTTGCGAAATTCAAGTAGGAAGGTCCGTCGCCATAATGCGCCAGCGCTGAGGGGTTCTGCGCCACCGGCATCTGGGGCGGTGTCAGGGCCAGGCCGCCGGGACGGACGATGGTGACGCGCGAGGTGTCCACCGTCACCAAAAGATCATCGGCATAGGGCGTGATCACCAGGCCGCTGGCGCTGGCCAGCACTGCAAAGTCCGCAAAGCTGCGGATGGCGGGCACGCCGCGGCCGGCCTGGGCCGGAATAATGGTGAGTAGATCGCCGCCCGCCGGGTCCAGAATCTTGAAGGCACGGTCGGCCGCCGGCAGCAGGGTGGACAGGGACGCGCGCCTGGGATCGGACTGGTTGCGGGCAAAGCCGATGGTAACGGGGGGCGGCGCCACGCTGGGCGCGATGTCCACTTGCAGGTCATTGTCATTGCCGCGCGCGGCGATCTCGGCCGGCGCCTTCAGGGTGATACGCAGGATACCCAGCCCATTGCTGGACACCGCTTCCAGGCCGGCGGCGAAATCGCCCAGCGCGTTTTTCAAATTGCGGGAATCGAAGTTGGGCGCATTCTCCAACACCACCCAGGCAGTGAGGCCACGCACAAACACGGCATTGGCGCGATTGCCGGCGCCCTTGAAGGTGATGACGGCGCCGTCGCGGGTGCGCTTGGCATCGGCCACCGGAATGGCCTCAGCGGCCGGCGCCGCGGCCGCCGCTTGCACGGGCGCAGGCGGTGTGACGCTCGCGGCTTTTGTTTCAGGCTTGGCAGACTTGGGATCGGCCTTGGGCTCTGGCTTGGGATCGGGTTTTGCTTCGATCGCTTTAGCGGCAGGCTTGTCGGCAAGTTGCTGCGCGACTTGTGCGATGACCTGGGATTGGGCCGTGCTGGGCTTGGGCGCCGGTGCAGCGGCAGGCAAGGCCTTCATCGCCGTGATGGTGGGTTTGGCGGTGCCGGGCGGGACATAGGCGGCGCCGTCGGTCCTGGGCGCCAGGATGTCGAGCACGATATGGCTGCCATCCTTGAAATCGTGATAACCGGAATCGGAATCGGTATCGAACTCGAACACGGTGGACTGGCCCTCGATGCGCCAGGCGGCATTCTTCACCCAGGGCGGCGCAAAGCGCGCCACCGCCGAGACATCGGCGCGCACCGGGGCGCCGAAGCGGATGGTCATTTTTCCCGCGCCGGGAAACACCTGGTAGGAAACATCCCTGGGCCAGTCGAACACCAGGCGGGTGAACTTCTCGTAAGTGCCGGTGCGCAGCTTTACTTCGGGCAGGGAAGCGACGTCCACCGGCTTGGGTACCGGCTTGGGCGGCACGACAAGATCGGGCATGGCGCCACTGAAATTGGGCTCCGCCAGGTCCACCACGGCCTTTGCGCCGAGCTGGCTGACATGCAGCTTGACCGGCGTGGTGAGGACAAATCGCAAAGTCTTGCCGTCGGCATCGGTCTTGCCGCTGGAGAGGACGCGCGGCATGGCGGCGACCACGGCGGCGGGGTCGAGGCTGGTCTTGTCGCTGAAGCTGATCGCCAGCACGCCGCCGGTGGTGGTGGCGCTGATTTTGGAGACGGTGTCGAAGGTGAGGCGACCATAGCCGCTCTGGATCGTGCCGCTGACCCTGTCGGCCGCCCAAGCGCTGCCGCTCGCGCCAAGCGCGATTGCGAGCAGAATGATGCGGACGGGTGCGGTCACCAAGTTTCCCCTTCTGATTTCATACTGCGGGCCTCCCGTTAACCCGGGGTTAAGTACGTTTGGCGCGGCCGACCGTTTCCTTTAACCCTTTGGCGCTGCTGGCTTATCCGGTGCCGCGGGGGCCGCGCCCGCCTTAGGCGCGGGCGCCGCTGAAGCCTGGACAGCCGGAGGCGAAATGGGCGCCCCGGTAGGCGTCACAGCATCGGTGGTCTGCGGCAGGGTCAGCCGGTCGGCCAGCTTCATGGTCAGGGTCTTGGCGGTGTCGGCATTCATGTTGGCCAACACCTGGGCCAGGATATCCGACTTCATGTCATGCGCTACCGGGATCAACACATCGTCCGGCAGGTTGTTGAAGATGCGGGCCGCGTCCTTGGCTTTCATGGTGGAATAGGTTTTCACCAGCGAGGCGATCTGTGCCTTCTGGGCATCGTCGCGCTGGACCAGCAATGTGTTCATCTGCGCCTGCAGCTGCTTGAGCTGGGCGATCTTGGCGTCCACCCGCTTTTCGGCAGCGGCGATCATGTTGGCCTGGGTGCTGAGCTGGCTTTCGCGCTCGTCCAGTTCGCGGCGGCGCTTGGACAGGCCGTTCATCACATCGACTTCGGAAGCGCTGGCGACCTGGTCGTCCTGGCCGCCGGCATAATCCTTGTTGGACGGCACCGGCTCGTTGGTGAGCGCCGCAACCTGGGCGCCGGCTTGCGCATAGGCAGCATGGACCAGATCGGTACTCTTCAGCGCGAGTACCAGGGCGCCAAGACTGACGACGGCCGGAAGCAGGCGGGCGAAGCGCCCCCTCTTCGCATTGAAAAGCGTCATTGCACGGCCCTTTCCAGGCGGCTGAGAATGGAGGTGGAGGGCAGCGGCATGTCGGGAATTTCGCGGGCGACGCGCGGGGACGCGGCGGCGCTTTCCATGCGCTGGGCGATGCGCTCGCCCGAGGCGGTCAGCACCGACAATTCATCGATATGCAAGCGCGCGCGCTTGAGGCGTTCGTCCAGGGTGTGGGCAGCCTCGCCGGCGGCGGATTTAAGAGCGCGCAGCGATGCGCCGGCGCCGGCGATCGCCATGTTGAGTTCACCGATGATGCGCGACAGGCCTTCCTGGCCCTTCCGCACGGCGGCCAGCCGACGCTCCAGGATCACGCAATAGGCCAGGGTGAAGGCTAGCAGCACTTCCAGCGCCAGTTCCAGATAGAAAGTCAGGTCGGTGGGAAAATTCATCGGGGGACTCTTTCAGATAGCGTTGATTTTAAAGGGCGCGAGAGGCGTCCGTGCGTTCGATGGCTTCGTCCACCCGCACTGCGACCGAGGCGCCGACCCGGCCCATGCGGCCGGTCAACAACGGCACGCCGCGGCAGCGCAGCTGGATCTTGGAGTCAGGACCGGCGCCCAGCATCATGGTCTGGCCCACTTCCAGATTCATCACCTGGTTCAGCGGCATGGTCTGTTCGTCCAGAATGGCTTCGATATCCACCTTGGTGGACCACAATTCGGTCGCCAGATGGCTTTCCCAGATGGAATCGCGGCCGAATTTTTCGCCCATGAACTGCTGCAGCAGCAGCTTGCGGATGGGCTCGAGCGTGGCATAGGGCAGCAGCAATTCGGTGCGGCCGCCGCGATCTTCCATGTCGATGCGCAGCTTGACCAGAATGGCAGCATTGGCGGGGCGCGCGATGGCGGCGAAGCGGGGATTGGTTTCCAGACGGTCCAGGCTGAAATTGACCGGCGCCAGGGGTTCGAACGCTGCGCACATGTCCTGCATGATCACTTCGATCATGCGCTGGACCAAAGTGCGCTCGATGGTGGTGTAGGGCCGTCCCTCGATGCGCATGGCGCTGGAGCCGCGGCGGCCGCCAAGCAGCACGTCCACGATCGAATAGATCAGATTGGAGTCCACGGTGAAGAGGCCGTAATTGTCCAGCTCTTCGGCATGGAACACCGCCAGGATGGCGGGCAGGGGAATGGAGTTGAGATAATCGCCGAAACGGATCGAGGTGATGGAATCCAGGCTGACTTCAACATTGTCGCTGGTGAAGTTGCGCAAGCTGGTGGTCATCAGCCGCACCAGGCGGTCGAACACGATTTCCAGCATCGGCAGGCGTTCATAGGAAACCAGTGCCGAATTGATGATGGCGCGGACACCGGACTTGTCCTGCATCTGGTCGGCATTGACGTCAAAGCCCAGCAGGGAGTCGATTTCATCCTGGTTCAGCACCCGCTCGGCGGTGCCGCCGGTGTCGGGCGCGGTCTCGAAGGTCGCCGCCGCACTGGGGGCGTCTTCGGTCTTTTCGATTTCGTCGGCCATCTCTTAAGTCCTTGTTCTAAGGATA
>JAEKMB010000171.1 GCA_019508105.1 Alphaproteobacteria bacterium | reverse complement strand
CCCTGGTGGCAGCGCTGCATGCCCCTGGCGCCACGACCTGGGTGGCGGTGCATGCCAATCATGCGCGGGAATTTTCGCCCGATGCCCGCGCCGCCATCGCCCGGCTGGTGGACGCCGGCATCGCGCTGGTCAGCCAGTCGGTGCTGCTGAAAGGCGTCAACGACAATGTCCAAAGTCTGGCGGCGCTGATGCGCGCCTTCGCCGAGAACCGCATCAAGCCCTATTACCTGCACCATCCCGACCTGGCGCGCGGCACCTCCCATTTCCGCATCGGGATCGAAGAGGGCCTGGCGCTGGTGCGCGACCTTCGCGCGCAAGTCTCGGGTCTGGTCATGCCAACCTATATGCTCGATCTGCCCGGCGGCTTCGGCAAGGTGCCGCTGGAATCCGCCAATGTGGAAAAGACCGCCACCGGCCACCGTATCCGCGATGGGCGCGAGGTCTGGCACGACTATCCCCAAGGGTGAGAGTTACATCCGCTCCGGTGCGGACTTCCCGCGCAGTTTCTTAAAGAACGCGCTCACCCGGTGGCGGAATTGTTCGCGCCGCACCACGCTTTTGTCCGTCACCCAGTTGAGCTGAATCACCCGGCGGGGGCCTTCAAAGGCATGGAAACCGTGCCAGGCATTGGGCTCATTCTTAAAGACCAGCATAGTGCCTTCATCCGGCGGCACTTCCGCAATCACATCGTCCAGATTGTCCGGCCCGCGCAGCAGGCGCAGCCGTCCGGTCTTGGCCTCCCAGGCATTGTTCATATAGATCAGCACCGTGATCAGCTTGGTGCGGGAGTCGGTGTGGATCTGCCCGTCCCGCGCCGCCGAGACACCCCGCGCCGTGACCATGGTCGGCCGGCCTTTCAAATCCACGCCCAGCTTCTTCTCCACCGCGGTGGTGAACTCCGGCCCCTGGATCGCCTCCATCAGTTTGGCAAACGCTGGGCCATATTTGAGGGTGGGCAAAGGAAAGGAGCCGGGATGAGAGACCAGCGGAAAATCGGCATTGATCGCCGCCATCGCTTCGGGCTTCACAAAGCGCGGCACCATGGCGAAGGCAAAAGGCTCGCGCGCCACGGGCGCGGCTTGGAAAGCGTCCAGGTCGATGGGAAGCTGGGGCATGGCCTGCCAATACTATCGCGGACGCCAAAAGGCAAAATTGCGCCCGCCAAACAAATAGGGAGGGGCGCCTTCTGTTTCATGGCGCCAGAGTTGGCAGGGGCGCCAAAGCACCCTAGATAAGCCCATGGCGTTCCTGCAGTCCCAGCCTCCGCGTCAGCCCATCTTCCGCGCGCCCGCCATTGTGCTGTGGCTGATCGGCGGACTGGCCGCGGCCCATGCCGCGCGGGTGATAGTCTGGCCGTCGCGCGCCAGCGACATGGTTTACGAATATGCCCTGGTCCCGGCGCGCTACAGCCGCGCCTTTCTGGAAAGCCACATGGCCAATCCCGGCACCGTGTGGGAGCGCGCCATTCCGTTCGTCTCCTATATGGCGCTTCACAATGACTGGACCCATCTGGCCATCAACTGTCTTTGGCTGCTGGCCTTTGGTCCGGTGGTGGCGCGCCGGCTGGGTGCGGGCCTGTTTCTTGTCTTCTTCCTGGTCTGTGGCCTGGCGGGCGCCGTCACTTATCTGGCGTTCAACTGGGCCAGTCCCATTCCGGTGGTAGGCGCCTCGGGCGCCATCTCCGGCCTGATGGCGGCGGGCCTGCGCATGCTGCCGGGCCAGGCGCCCTGGGCGGCGCCGGGCGATGCCCCGCTGGCGCCGATCTTCTCGCGCCAGATCCTAATGTTTTCGGCGGTATGGGCGGCCATCAATCTCCTGGCCGGGCTCACCGGCTTGGGCATGGGCGGGGAAAGCGGCCTGATCGCCTGGCAGGCGCATCTGGGCGGTTTTTTGGCTGGACTGCTGCTCTGCGGGCCATTCGATGCCTTGCGCCCCCGCAATGTCGGCGCGCCGCTGGACCATTAAGCAGGCTTGCTGCCTGCCTGACGCGGCGCTAGGCTCTTACTGGTGTAGTAGGACATGTGCCGATGCGGCTTCCCAAGCTCAGCAAGCTGGAACTTCAGATCATGGAGGTGCTGTGGGACAAAGGTCCCACCGCCATCCGCGACATCCAGGAAAGCTTCGGCGCCAAGGGCCGTCCCGCCTACACCACGGTGCAGACCATGGTGTACCGGCTGGAAGGCAAGAAGGCGCTGCGCCGCGCCAGGAAGATCGGCAACGCCCATATCTTTGAAGCGCTGATCTCCAGAGACGCCGCCCAGGCCCGGCTGGTGGACGAGTTCCTTTCCCTGTTCGGCGGCCGCATGCAGCCGGTGATGGCCCAGCTGATCGAAGCCGGCAATCTTTCATCCAAGGACGTGGCAGACGCCGAAAAGCTGCTGCGCGAACTGGCCGCCAGGAAGAAGAAAGAGGCATGATCGCCGCGCTGCTGGACCATTTGTGGCAGTCCACCCTGTTCGCCGCGGCAGCGGGGCTGCTCACCCTGGTCCTGCGCCACAATGGCGCCCGGGCGCGGTTCTGGCTGTGGTTCGCCGCTTCGCTGAAATTCCTGGTTCCGTTCACCCTCTTGGCAGCGCTGGGCGAACGCCTGGCGCATCTGCTGCCTCTGCCGCGCGTCCTCGTCATTCCGCCGGCGGCACAGGAACTCTCCGCCCCCATCCGCACCCTTGCGGTGCCGCACGCCCCAAGCCTGACGCCGGGCCTGCCGCTGCTGCTCGCAGGCCTGTGGCTCGCAGGGCTGGCGTTGATCCTCTCTCTCAGGCTGGTGCGCTGGCTGCGGCTGCGGGCGATGATCCGCAGCGCCCGCGACCTGTCGGTGCCCGGGGTGCCGGTCAGGGTCAAGGCGTCTGCCTCGCTGCTGGAGCCGGGGCTGGTCGGTGTCTTCCGGCCGGTGGTGCTGCTCCCCGCCGGCTTGATGGCGCGGCTGTCCGAGCGCGAACGCGATTCCATCCTGGCGCATGAGCTGGGACATCTGCGACGCCGCGACAATGTCACGGCCGCCATCCACATGGCCGTCGAAGCGCTGTTCTGGTTCTATCCGCCGGTCTGGCTGATCGGGGCGCGGCTGATTGCCGAGCGCGAGCGCGCCTGCGACGAAAGCGTGCTGGCGGCCGGCCATGATCCGGAGATCTATGCCGGCGGTATCCTCAAGGTCTGCAAGTTTTGCATCCAGTCGCCGCTGGCCTGCGCGGCCGGCGCCACCGGCGCGGATCTCAAGGGCCGGGTGCGTCTGATCATGACCGGCGAGGCCGCTCGCCGGCTTGGTTTGGGCAAGCGGGCCTTGCTGGCCGGCGCCACCGCCCTGGCGCTGGGCCTGCCGGTGGTGGCGGGTTTCCTGAATTCGCCGCTGGCGGAAGATGTGCAACGCAAAGTCGTCGCCGTCATGCGTATCCAAGTCACGGACAGGATCGCCCGCAATGTCGCGGCGGTCAGCGAGCAAATCGGCGTCACCCCGCTGCACGTCCAACCGCACCGCCTGCCGCGCATGAAGGTGATGGCGATTTCGGCGCCCCTTCCCGAACTGGTGCCGCCGCCGCAAATTCCCGTGGCGGTTGCGAGCGTCGCGCCGGCGCCCGCGTCGCCGCCCAAGGCCGACACACCCGCCGCGCCTGTCACCGGCACGCGCGAGGCGGTGCAGGCGCTTTATCCCAGCGGGGCAGGCGAGCCCGAGGCCATTACCTGCCGCACCCCGCAACTATTGCCCGGCTCGCGTCTTTCGGGCCCGGAAGTGTGCAAGATCAACCGCGTCTGGGCCCAATTGCGCGCCGAGGGCAAGGACATCAGCCCCGACGGCAGCATGGTGATCGCCACCCTGTCCAGGAGCCGCGCCACGATGCAGCCCGGTACCTGCTACAACGGCCTGCCAGTGATCTCCGTCAGCGGCCCCGCTTTGCTTTTCGCCTGCCGCTAGCCGCGTGCGCGCTGGCGTGATCGCGGCGCTTCTGTGCCTGGCCGGCGCCGGCAGCGCCTACGCGCAAGCCGCCTGCGGCCCGCTCAAGCTTCTTTCCACCCAGCAGATGGCCCGTTTCGGCGCGACCGACGTGATGGTGGTGCCGGTGACCCTCAATGGCGTGGCCAAGGGGATGATCCTGGATACCGGGGCAGGCACCACCCAACTGTCGCGGGCGGTGGCGGAAGAACTGAAGCTGAACATCCACCGCTCCCGCGACTGGCGCCACCGCGAGGCGCGCGATGTCAGCGGCAATATCTCGACCAGCGCCGCCACGGTGCACAGCCTGTTCTTCGGCAAGGTCCAATTCGAAGACATCGAGCTGCATCTGTGGCCCGACCCGGCCTTTGCCCGCGCCACACCGCTGCTCGCAGGCATGCTGTCGCATGATCTGCTGTTCGATTATGACGTGGACGTGGATTTCGGCACGGGCATCCTCAAGCTCTTCTCCAAGAACCATTGTTTCGGTGCCATCAATTACTGGCACCCGCCGGCCATGGCCGCCATGCGCATCGCCATTCGGGACGGTCATCTCCATATCCCGGTGAGCCTGGACGGCCACGTCCTGGATGCGGTGATCGATACCGGCTCGCAATACAGCATTGTCAGCCTGCCGCTCGCCAGGCGGATATTCGGCCTGTCGGCGGAATCGCCGGGGGTGACGCCGTTGGGCGCGGTCAACAACGACCCGGCGCTGAACAGCTATATGCATACCTTCGCCAGCCTGTCCTTCGGCGGAGTGACGGTGCTGACGCCGGACATGATGCTGCTGCCCGACCGGATGGCCCGCGGCGGCGACCGCACCCAGCAGACCGGCAACCGCGCCTTGTTCAACACGGTGCTGCCGGACATCACCATCGGCATGGATGTGCTGCGGCACCTGCACATCTATCTGGCGCCGGACGAGCATAATTTCTACGTCTCCCTGACCGGTTCCCCGGCCGCGCCCCCCGCCAAGCCGTGATTGCCAGGTGGTGGGCGCCCTGTTACAAAACCTACACGAGTAGTAGAATCGGCGGGACATGATCAAGGCCATTGCACTGCTGCTGCTTGCCGGTTTGACGGGTGCAGTCGCGCAGCCGGCGTCCCAGACCGAAAGCGTCACCGTCACAGGCGAGCGGGCGCGAGAGGAACAGATCAAGAGCTTCGTGAAATCCTTTGCCGCCCCCACTTTCCTGCTCGGCAAGCTGTCGCGATGGGAAACAGGCATCTGTCCTGTCGCGGCGGGACTGCGCCCGGCGGCGCTCCGCTTCATTGTCGAACGCCTGCGCCAGACCGCCCGCAAAGTTGGCGCGCCGGTGAATGACCATGTCGAT
>JAEKMB010000170.1 GCA_019508105.1 Alphaproteobacteria bacterium | reverse complement strand
ATCCTGACCAGCGTCACCGGTTTTGTCTTCTTCCACCCCCCGCATCCGCCCACCCCGGCACAAGCCACCGGCGTGGCGGCAATGGTGGTGCTGGCTCCTACGCTTTACGCGCTGTATGTGCGCCATCTGGTGGGGGTTTGGCGGCCGGTCTATGTCATCGGAGCGGTGATCTCGCTATGGCTCAATGTCTTTGTCTTGATCATCCAGATCTTCCAGAAAGTGCCGGCGCTGCAGGCCCTGGCCGGCAACCCGCCTTCAGGGCCGGTGTTCGCTGCCGTCCAGGGCATTGTGCTGCTCGCCTTCATCATCGCAGGCTGGCGCGGCATCAAACATTTTCATCCCATCGGAGCCTGACATGAAACATGCTGCTCTTCGTTCCCTTGCCTGCGCTCTTCTTCTCACGATCGGCAGCGCCCATGCCGAACCGCCCTTCGCCAAGGAACGGGTCGAATGGAACCAGCCGCAAAAGCCGTTCCATGTCATCGGCAATATTTATTATGTCGGCATGGCGGGGGTGAGCGCCTTTTTGATCGTCACGCCCAAGGGCGACATCCTGACCGATGGCGGCCTTCCGGAATCGGCGCCCTTGATCGAGAAGAACATCCAGGCGCTGGGCGTCAAGCTGTCGGACGTGAAGATATTGCTCAACAGCCACGCCCATTTCGATCATTCCGGCGGGCTGGCCAAATTGAAGGCCGATACCGGCGCCCAATTCATCGCCAGCACCGGTGACCGACCTTTCCTGGAAAGCGGTCACATCCCCTATGGCCCGTCCTCCCAGATCGATACCACGCCGGTTCATGTCGACCGCGCCGTGAAGGACGGCGACGCGATCAGTCTGGACGGCGTCACCCTGACCGCGCATGTCCTGCCCGGCCACACCAAAGGCTGCACCAGCTGGACCATGCCACTGAGCGATGCCGGGGTGACTCACAAGGCGATGTTCTTCTGCTCCATTACCGTGGGCGGCAATTCCATCGCCGGGAAGCTGGCCTATCCCACCATCGTGTCGGACTATCGCGCCAGTTTCGCGCGGCTGAAGAAAATGGATGCCGACATTTTCTTGGCGCCCCATGGCGAGCAATTCGGCATGGCGGGGAAGCTGGCCCGCATGAAGCCCGGCGCGCCCAATCCCTTCATCGACGCCGGCGAGCTGCCGCGCCTGGTCGCCAGGATGGAAGCCGCCTTCGACAAGGACCTGGCCCGTCAACAGGCCGGCGGCGCGGCTTACGTGCCGAGATAACCCAAACAGCGTTGGCTTTTCCGCGGGCCTGTGCTGGACTGGTATGGCGGGGTGCGCTTGTGTCTGTGTTGCGGGCGACGATTAGATGATGCTGTCCGGTGCGCCTCCGCGGCACACTCGATCTTTAGGCGAACGTGCCCAGGGCGCCGTGCTGGCGCTGCTGGTGCAGGCCGGCTTTCTGGCGATGATCCTCCTGACGCCCCAGCACCGGATGCCGCTGCGCACCCTGGCGCGCGAGACCATCCTGATCCTTCATCCCACGCTCCCGCCTTCAACCATTGATGCGCGTGCGCCGCGCCCGCGCAGCGCCGCCCCGCCCCTGGTCCCGCCGCCGCCGCCATTCTTCGCGCCCGTCACCCCCGCCCCCACGCTGGCGCCGTCCGGCGGCATCGCGGGCTTCGGCCGCTCGCTGTTCGGCTGCGCGCCGGAGCATTATGCGGACCTGCCGCCGGACGAGCGCGCCCATTGCCCCAAGCCGGGCGAAGGCATGGCTGTCAACCAGCCGCCCGATTTGCTCAATCCGCCCAAATCGCATTCCCGAGACGAAGCGATATGGCAGGAACAATGGACCGAGGATCATTGGGTGCCTGCACTCTGTCCGCCCACCAATGGACCGCCTATTGTGACTTGCGTGCTGCGACAGGCCATCGCCGAAAATCATCGGCGGGATGCGGCCTGGAAAAAGATCGCCGATGACAAGGCGGCACGGCTTCAAGAGCCCAAACGCCCGCCGCCCAAGATCGGCGTGCGGCGAAACTAGAGTTCGGGAAGCGTCTGTTTCAATCGGCCACCCACCCGCAGCGGCTCGATGCGCACCGCCAGGCCCGCCGGCCCGGTCTGCACCAACACGCCGCACAGGGTGGTGGGGCCGGTGGCGGGCGAAAAACGCTGTGACGACATCTTGCGGGTGAAGCGCTGCAAGGGCTCGGCCTTGTCCATGCCGATCACCGAGTCGTAATCGGCACAGGCGCCGGCATCGCTCTGATAGGCGGTGCCGCCGGGCAGAATTTGGGCGTCGGCGGTGGGCACATGCTGGTGGGTGCCCACCACCAGGCTGGCGCGGCCGTCGCAGAAATGGCCCATCGCCATTTTCTCGGAGGTTGCCTCGGCATGGATGTCCACCACAATGGCGTCGGCGCCCTCGCCCAGCGGGCAGGCACTCAGTTCGCGCTCCACCGCGGCAAAGGGATCGTCCAGCGCATCCATGAACACCCGGCCCATGGCATTGATCACCAGCACGCTGCCGCCGGGTGTCTGATACAGGTTTGCACCGCGTCCCGGCGTGCCTTTGGGATAGTTGGCCGGTCGCAGAATGCGGTCTTCGCTGTCGATATAAGTGAGAATCTCCTTCTGGTCGGCCCAGTGATTGCCGGTGGAGATCACATCCACGCCGATGCCGAAAAATTCCTCGGCAATCGCGCGGGTCAGGCCGAAGCCGCCGGCGGCATTCTCGCCATTGGCAATCACCAGGTCGAGCTTGAGGGATTGGCGCAGCCGCGGCAGCTCGGCATGGAGCACATCGCGCCCCGGCTTGCCAATAATGTCGCCCAGGAAAAGAATATTCATCGAAAACGCCTGATGCCCTGCTCGGTAAGGACCATGTCGAGGGTCCTATCATGCGCCTGATGCGGAATCGAATCCGTCTCCTGCCCGGCATAGGCGATGCCGATGGCCGGGATATTCAGCGCGGCAAGGGTGCGGTCGTAAAAGCCGCCGCCCTGGCCCAGCCGGTGGCCATGGGCATCGAAGGCCAGCAGCGGCACCAGCAACATGTCCGGCACCGCGCGCGGCCAATGGCCCAAGGGCTCCGGGATGCCGAAAGAGCCGGGTTCCAACACCTCTCCATCCGGCACCAGATGAAATTCCAGCGGCTGGTCCGGCGCGGCGATGCGGGGAAAGGCGATACTGCAGCCCATCTCCAGCAGTCGCGCCAGCAGCAGCGCCGGATCGGCCTCATCGCGATGAGCATGATAGCCGCCGACAATGATGCCCGGCGCCGGCGCCAGGTCTTCGGCATAAGGCGTGATGGCCAGAGCGAAATCCGCCCGCGCCAGCACCTTGCGGCGCGCGCGGGCTGCAATGCGGAGTTCTGATTTGGCTTTTGAATCGATTGGCCCGCTCATCACATACCATTGGTGGCTGCTGCCGAGCCGCTCGCTTTAGCTCGCGGCACCGTCCACCTCTCGCAAGTCCGCTGGACTTGCTCGCGCGGCTGGCGCGCGCCGGTGGACGGTACCGTACTCGCCGTTGGTATTGGATCTCATGGGCCTGCAAGTGCAGGTGGGCGTCGTGTATCCGGAACCACGGTCCCGGTCAGGGACAACTCCCGATGAGTACAATTAAGGCCCCTGGGCATCGCAACCTGACGCGCGAGACAGTGACCGTCCGCCCCTAACTTAGGCGTGCGTCAGCCGTGCTGCAATGTCTTCCAGGCGTTTCGCGGCGCTTTCCAGCACGTCCGCGGCGGCGCTTTCGGCGGCTTCGGCGCGCAAATGCAAGGTTTGCTTCTCATTCTCGCCGGCGGTGCCGCTGGCCACCTGGCCGGACATGTCATGATGTTCGTCGGCGATCAGCAGCGCCGCCATCAAGAGCAGCCTGGCATCGCCCACCTGTCCCACCGAGCCCAGCACTTCGCGCGCCTTGGCATCGACATGGGCGGCGAGTTCCTTGAGATGCTCCTCCTCGCCCTCATCGCAAGCGATAGTGTAAGCGCGGCTGTTGACCATGACATTGACCAGCGGCATCGGTGCTTCTCCTATCGCGCCAACGCGGCGCGGATTTCGCCGATGGCGCCGTCCAGGCGCCCTTCCACTTCCTCGGTCAGGCCGGACAGCGCGCCGATCTCCTCTTCGAGTTCCGCGATCCGGCCCAGGAGCTGGTCGCGCTCGGCTTCCAGTTCCGCCAGCCGCTCGGGCAACTTGGCGGCGCTATCCAGGCTTTCGCCCACCGATCCGGCGGCGTTTTCGAGGCTTTCCAGGGCAGCGTGGAAACGTTCGGTGGCCAAATCCAACCGGCTCATGCCAAGGCCCCATTCTCAATTGCCCCAAGACCTTAGGCGCTCATGGGAAATCGGGTCAACCGATACGCGTTAGCGACATGCCCCCGGGCCTTGACGGGGGCGCCAACCCCTCGCTAAGGCCAGCCACCACCCACGCCGGGAACCCCCAATGACCCTGCCCGATCAGGCCCATACCCGCCGCCTTGCCAATGCCATCCGGGCCTTGTCCATGGACGCGGTGGAGGCCGCCAAATCCGGCCATCCCGGCCTGCCGCTGGGCATGGCCGATGTCGCTACGGTACTGTTTTCCCACTTCCTGAAATTTGATGCCGCCGAGCCCGGCTGGCCCGACCGCGACCGCTTTGTGCTGTCGGCCGGCCATGGCTCGATGCTGCTTTATTCCCTGCTCTGGCTGACCGGCTACCCCAAGGTCACCATCGAGGACCTGAAGCATTTCCGCAAAGTCGGCAGCCCCACTGCCGGCCATCCCGAGCATGGCGACTTGCCGGGCATCGAGACCACCACCGGCCCCTTGGGCCAGGGCATCGCCAATGCCGTGGGCATGGCGCTGGCCGAGCGCATCCTCAATGCCCGCTTTGGCGAGGAGCTGGTCAATCACAAGACCTATGTCATCGCCAGCGACGGCGATCTGATGGAGGGCATCAGCCATGAGGCTATCGGCCTGGCCGGCAACCTCAAGCTCTCCAACCTGATCGTGCTGTGGGACCACAACAACATCACCATTGACGGGGCGCTGTCGCTGTCCTCCTGCACCGACCAGTTGGAGCGCTTCAAGTCCGAAGGCTGGATCGTCGATGCTTGCGACGGCCATGACGCCGCCGACATTTTCCGCGCCCTGGAAAAAGCCCAAAGCGCCGACAGGCCGGTGATGATCGCCTGCCGCACCATTATCGGTTTCGGCATGCCGGGCCGCCAGGGTACCCAAAAGGCGCATTCCGATGCGCCAGGCGCCGAAGTGGTGGCGAACACCCGCAAGGAGCTGGGCTGGGAGCATCCGCCTTTCGTGGTGCCGGACGATCTCG
>JAEKMB010000285.1 GCA_019508105.1 Alphaproteobacteria bacterium | reverse complement strand
CGGTTGGCATCGGCCTTGGCCATCTCGCCTTTCAGGATATGGCTGAACAGGTCCATATGGGCGCGGACATGGCGCGACAGATTCATGGTGATGAAGGCCGAAAGCTGCAGGAAGCCGGGATAGACCCGCCGGTGGGCGCCGGCATAGCGGCGCGGCACGGTGGTGATCAGGTTGCGCTCGAACCATTCCAGCGGATGCTCATTGGCCAGCACATTGACCTTGGTGGGATTGATGGAAGTGTCCACCGGACCCGCCATCAGCACCAGGCTCCTGGGCGTGGCCTTGTGGCCGTCTTCGGCCATCACCGCCGTGGCCGCCAGCATGGAGGGGCAGGGCTGGCACACCGCGATGCCATGGGCGCCGGGGCCGATATGGGCGAAGAAGGCGATCAGGTGATCGATATATTCGTCGGTGCCGAAGCGCCCCTCGGCCAACGGTACGTCGCGGCCGCTTTTCCAGTCCGTGATGTAGACGTCATGATCGGCCAGCAAGGTCTGGGCGGTGCCGCGCAGCAAGGTGGGGAAGTGACCTGCCATCGGCGCGGCCAACAGGACCTTGGGCTGGTGCAGGCTGCCGTCTTTGCGGAAATGCACCAGGTTGCCGAACGGCAGGTCCAGCGCCACTTCCTCGGTGACGGGGACGGGCTTGCCGCCCACCATCACCTGATCGATGTCATAAGCAGGCCGCTCATGGATCATGTGCGAACGTGAGACGATTTCCGCGCCCGCGGCCATGCTGCGGAACATGTAATTGGCGGCGGGACCCAGCACCGGGTCACTGAAGGCCGCCTTGAACAAGTTCGCCCCCGCGCGGACAGGCGCGAAGAGGTCCTGTTGGGCCTGATAGGCGTCGTACAACATCCCGCTACAAGCCCCATGGAATCACAAGGGATTCCCTGCCGGCGGACACTAACCGGTCTGGCGATGCTGCATTGCAAAATAATCCTTGTCAACGCGCCAAAACCCGCCAAACTCTGTTGATGGGTGACGCGGTTCTGACCATTTCCAGCAAGAACTACTCCTCCTGGTCGTTGCGCGGCTGGCTGCTGTGCCGGATGGCGGGGCTGGATTTCAAGGAAGAACTGCTCTCGGCCGATGATCCCAGTGCCCGCGCCGAACTGTTGATGCTGGCGCCGTCCTTCCTGGTGCCGCGCCTGACCCACAATGGAATCAAGGTGTGGGACACCCTCGCGATCGGCGAATATCTGCATGAGAACTTCCCCCAGGCCGGCCTGCTCCCCGCCGATGCAGCGGCGCGCAGCCATTGCCGCTCGGTGTCGGGGGAGATGCATCTGGGCTTCGCCAATCTGCGCTCGGCGCTGCCGATGAACCTGAAGGCGCATTACAAGGGCTTCAAGATCTGGGCGGCGGCCCAGGCCGATATCGAACGCATCACCGCCATCTGGCGCGAATGCCTGAGGATGTATGGCGGGCCCTATCTGTTCGGCGAGACGCCGAGCGTGGCCGATGCGATGTATGCGCCCGTGGCGACGCGCTTTGCCACCTATGACGTCCAGCTCGACCGGCAATGCGCCGATTACTGCGAGACCATCCTGGCGCTGCCGGATATGCTGGAATGGACCGAGGCCGCCCGCACCGAGCGGACCGGCATCGAGGAGCTCGAGGCTGAGTTCTAGCCGGTTCTACCGAACCGCAATTTGCGCTAGGCTGCCCTTGGGAGAGGGGCATGAAAAAGATCGCGTTTGCCGCTTTGCTGCTTGCCGCATCAGCCGGCCCAGCGGCCTGCGCCGGTTATGACGATCTCAATGTCGCGCTCAGTTATTTCGACCAGGAAAAGTACGACTCCGCGCTTGTCTGGTTTGACAAGGCAATCGCTGCCGGCGACCTGATTCCGGACCTGCAGCGGCTAGCTTATCTGGACCGTGGAATGGTGCATAAGTCCAAGGGCAAGCTGACCGAAGCGCTTGCCGATTATTCCGCCGCCATTGCCGCCCAGCCGGACGACATGCTCGCGTACCATGAGAGAATAAGTCTTTATCTCGCTACGAATGATTATGAAAAGACGCTGGCGGACTATGAAGTCCTGCGCAAGCAAAGGCCGCGCGACTACGAGTTCCTGATGAATGTCGGTTACCTGAACTGGCTGCTGGGCCGTTACGAGCCCAGCGCGGAGGTGTTCTCGCGATATTCGGAGCGCGTCATGTATTCCTGGCTCTGGCTGCAAGTGGCCAGCCTGAAGATGGACAAGCCCATGACAGAATGGAAAGGCCAGTTGCGCGCGGGCTGGCCGACACCCCTTATCGCCTTCTATATGGGCAAGCTTCCGGAGTCCGATGTCCTGGAAAGAGCCAAAGACTTCGAAAGCATCAATGGACTGTGTTCAGCCGATATCCTGCTGGGGATATGGCACGCTGTTCATCACGAGGATATGGGCGCAACCACCCGGCTCCAATCGGCCCTGGATAGCTGCAACAAGGAAACATTCTATTGGCGCATTGCACGCCGGGAACTGGACAAACAGAAATCGACGGACACGGGCAAATGAAATACGGCGCGACCTGTGGATTACTGTTGCTGCTGGCGACTTGCGCCCTGGCGCAAGCGGAGGAGCAGAAGGATTGCCGCCTGACGCGATTCTCGGAAATACCCATCACCACCTTGCCTGACGGCCGGTTCACCGTGCCGATAAAATTGAATGGCCAAAACTTGGATTTTCTTGTTGATACAGGTGGTGCGGTGGCCGAGGTACAGGCGAAGCAGGCCTTCAATCTAGAACTGAACGTCCAGCAAGCGAGCGGCTATATAAAGGGAGTGGCCGGCACCAAGGTTTCATCCTTCGCCACCATCACCCGAGTGTCGCTGGGCGGCATGGAGGGCTACAAGCTCGATGCCTTCGTGAACCCAAATCTATCGGCTGGTGCCGAGGGCATTCTTGCGCCGGACATACTCAAGCACTTCGATGTGGACCTGGATTTTGTGCACGGCAAGCTCAACCTCATCTCGCCTAAGCATTGCAAGGGCAAGGTGGTCTACTGGACAAGCGGCTATGTCGCGCTGCCAATGGAGGTTGTTGATGACGGACATATCCAGGTGCCGGTGACGGTCAACGGCGTCAAACTGCGCGCCATCCTGGATACGGGCGCCCGCATGACCATCATGAGCATGCGGGCGGCCAAGCAGTTGGGCATCACGGAAAAGTCGATAGACCTGAAATCCGCCAACGAGAAGGAAGAGAAATACAAACTCTACAACTATCCCTTCAAGCAGCTCGATTTCGATGGGGTGACCGTCAACAATCCGTACATCCTTGTTGCTTCGGACGGGTTCTTGCCCGCCAGGGACACAGACATTCTGATTGGCATCAGCACCCTGCGGCAACTTCACCTTTACATCGCCTATGGCGAGGAAAAGCTTTACGTCACGCCCGCTACCGCGAATTAGCTGCCGCTCTCGTTCGGCTTGGTCTGGAGCTGGACGAAATTCTCCATTCCCATCTGCTCGATCAGGCGCTGCTGGGTCTGCAGCCAGTCAATATGTGCTTCCTCGCTCTCCAGGATGTCGGTGAAGAGCTCCCGGGTGATGTAGTCCTTGACGGTCTCGCAATGGCTGATGCCCAGCTTGAGGTCGGGCAGGGACATCATCTCCAGCGACAGGTCGCAGGTGAGGACCTCGGCGACATTCTCGCCGATCATCAGTTTTCCCAGGTCCTGCAGGTTGGGCAGGCCCCCTAAGAACAGCACGCGCTTGATCAGCTTGTCGGCATGCTTCATCTCGTCGATGGATTCGTCATATTCCTTGTGCGCCAGGATGCTGAGGCCCCAGTCGGCCAGCATGCGCGAATGCAGGAAATACTGATTGATGGCGGTGAGTTCGTTCTTCAGCACCTTGTTGAGCAAGGCGATGGTGGCCGGATCGCCGGCGACGGAGCCCTGCGGCGCCGGGCCGGGGGCTACTCGGCCGCCTGCTGCAGGGCGCGCCGGCTGTTTTCCAGCATTCCTTCGATTGTTTCCTGGCATCGTCCGCAATTCTTTCTCACGCCGCAGCGCGCATAGACTTCGTCGGCGCAGCGGGCGCCGCCGCAAATCGCGGCGCCGACGCGCTGTTCATTCAGCCTATTGCAGACACAGACAATCATCCAAAAGGTTATAGTTTCAGTTGCGAATGATTGTCAATATTGATAGCGAAAATCAGGATTTCCGCGGCTATTTTACCTGGATAGAGGCAAAAATCCGGTCCACGGCCGGGCTGACCTGGGTGAAGTAAAACTGGGCCGGAGCGGTGAAAACCAGGAGGTCCAGGACGCCGCCACGGGCGGATGCGATGGCGCGGCCGCGCATCTCCAGGCCTTCGTCATTGGCCAGGGTGAGGTCGAAGCAAAAGCCTTGCGCGCTGCCGAACGGGCAGGGCCGCAAAGGGCCGGCGCGCACATTCTGCATCTTCTTTTTGCCCAGCGAGGCCACCACCAGATCCTGGATGTCGTTGGGCGTCATGCGGGCGCGATAGACCGGCATCTCGCCGATCCGTACGCCGGGCGTGCGAAACAGCGGCTGGCCGTCCTTTATGCCGGTATAGAAGGCCAGCTCGTCCAGCCCGGTGCCGTGCTGCGTCCAGTAGCGCATGCCGGCAAGATGGATCTGGGCAAAGCCGGGTTCGGCCCGCACGCTGACGCCGTTGCCGACGGTGCCGTCGTCGCCGGCCTCCATGGATTGCATGGCGCAAGCCATCAGGCCCAGGCAGAGGAGAAGCGCGGCGCGCTTCATAGCTGCGCCAGATAATAATCAATCATGGCGCGATCGTCCGCCTCGGGCGCCATGACGCGATATTGCGCAAAGGCGGTGCGCGCCGCCGGCTTGTCACCGTTCTGCATGGCCAGAAGTCCCAACCCGCGCCAGGCCAGCGGCGGAGCGTCCGGCGCGGCAAGGGCGGCGCGGAACCAGGAGGCAGCCAGCGCCGCATCGCCGGCGAGCCCGCGCTTGCGATAGGCCTCGCCCAAGCCATAACGGCACAGGCCGCGGCCCGAGACCGCCAGATGGGTGAACAGCGCCACCGTGTCGGTGTCGCGGCGCAACTCCTCGCCGATCCAGCGCTCCAGATAGGGCGCGGTGACGGGGAGCGCCGCGCTGCTGTTCCAGGTGCGAGCCGGCATCTGCTGCACCAGCTCTTGCAGCGCTGCCAGGCGTTCTTCACCGGAAGGATGGCGTTTCAGGAAATCGGCATCGGCGGCGCGCCACAGGGCGGGCGCCGCGGCCGGGTCATAGCCGGCCGCCGCCGCCATCTCCAGGCCCGTCTTGTCGGCTTCGCGTTCCTGGGATTGGGAATGGGAATAGCTGGCGCCCAGCGCCGCCATGCTGGCCGGGGTGC
>JAEKMB010000284.1 GCA_019508105.1 Alphaproteobacteria bacterium | reverse complement strand
CCGTCATTGGGACGCAGCTTTAGCGCCGCCTCGATATCGCCTCGCGCCTCGGCATATTGTTTGAGCGCGCGCCGCGCGCTGGCGCGCAGCACCAACAGATCGACGCGGCGAGGCGAAAGCTGAAGCGCCGCGTTGAGGTCCAGCACCACTTCATGCCAGTTGCGCACCATGGCCTGGGCGCGAGCAAGGTCGGTGAAGAGATCCGCATCTCCTGCCGACAGAGCCAGCGCGCCGGACAGGCTTTGCACCGCATGCGCGCCATCGCCGGCCAGCAGCCAGGCATTGCCCGCCTGGTCGTAGAGCGCGACACGGAATTCCACATCCAGAGTGGCGCGCCCACTGGCGATGCGGTCCAGCCGCGTGGCCGCTTCGGCATAACGCTTAAGGGAGACCAGCGCCAGGGCGGCGCAATGTTCTGCCGGCACCCCGCCGCCCGATTTCACCCAGGCTTCCGCATCGCTGAGCGCGATGGTGGGATTGGCGCTCGAGTCGGCAAGACAGCGGCGGTAATGCGCCCGGTCTTGCGGCGGCGCGGCACTGCCGACCGCGGCCTGTGCCGCGATCGGCCAACAGCCAAGAAGAATGATGGTAAAAATACGGCGCATCATGGTGATTTAGTGTAGCAGCAATAAGGGCTTTGGCGCCCGGCAAATCCTGTTAGGGTGACGGACAGGGAAAACACACATGTTCTGGCACCGGATCGCAGCCTTGCTGCTGTTCATCAGTTTGACCATACCGGCTATGGCGCAGCCGGCGGCGGATGCGACCGTACAACTTGGGCCGCGCGCCGCCCCGACCACACATGTTCAGGTCGGCGCCCTGCCCTATATGGGCACGCCGGCTTTCGACGCCACCAAGGCGACCGACAGATATCTGGCGCGGGTAAGCGGCGCGGCGCGCGCCAAGTCCAACGCCTATTTCGAAGGCGGCTATTGGCTGCAACTGGTGGACCTGATCTACGGCCTTGCGGTGGCGGGCCTGCTGCTGACCTTGCAGATTTCCAGCCGCGTCAGTGACTGGGTCGAGCAGCGCACCCACAGCCGCACCGGCCAGGTCATGCTGTACGTCGCGGTCTATGTGCCGCTGACCGCGGCGGCGATGTTTCCGCTGACGGTCTATGAAGGTTTTTTCCGCGAGCATGCCTATGGCCTGTCCAACCAGAATTTCTGGCAATGGCTGGGCGATTTCGGCATCGGCTTTGGGCTCAGCTTCCTCACCATGGTACTGCTGCTGCCGGTACTGTATGCCGCCATCCGCAGGGCGCGCGAGAGTTGGTGGGTCTGGGGCGCCGGGCTGTTCATCGCCTTTAACATCCTGACCGTAGTGATCTGGCCGATCTTCATCGCCCCCCTCTATAATCACTATTCGCCTTTGCCGGCCGGGCCGCTCAAGAGCCAGATCCTGTCGCTGGCCCGCGCCAACGCGGTGCCGGTGGATAATGTCTGGCTGGTGGACGCCTCGCGCCAGTCCAATCGCGTGTCCGCCAACGTCTCCGGCCTGTTCGGCACGGCGCGCATCTCGCTGAACGACAATCTCTTGAAACAGGGCACGCCGGACGAAGTGCTGGCGGTGCTGGGCCATGAGATGGGCCATTATGTGATGGACCATGCCACCCGTGAATTGTTGCTGACGGCGCTGGTGATCCTGGTGGGCTTTGCCTTCGTCAACCGTGCCTTTCTGCTGGCCTGTGACTGGTTCGGCGGCCAATGGCAGGTGCGCAGGCTGAGCGATGTCGCCGGGCTGCCGCTGCTGATCGCCTTGGCCAATATCTACATGTTCCTGGTGACACCGGTGACCAACACCATTTCCCGCACCACCGAGTACCAGGCCGACATTTTCGGATTGGACGCGGTGCGCAAGCCCGACGCCTTCGCCACCGTGATGCTGAAACTCTCCAGCTACCGCAAGCTGGAACCCGGCAAGTGGGAAGAAGCGATATTTTACGATCACCCATCCGGGCGCACCAGGATCGAAGCAGCAATGCGCTGGAAAAAGGAACATATCGCCGATCCCGACCTCAGGGACACGGCGCAGATTCCCTGATTACCGCAACTGCGCCGCCAGCGCCGGATAAAGCGCGGCGGCCGGATCGAGTTTGTTCAGCAGACTTTCACAGGTCTTGCGCACATCCGCGTCCCAATCGGCGCTGAGCGAAGCGGCCAGTTGCGCCTGGCTTTTCAGGATCACGCCGTCATCCAGGATCTTCAGCCCATTGTCGCGCAGGGTTGCGCCTGTGGTGGTGATGTCCACGATCACTTCGGCAGTGCCCGCGGCGGGGGCGCCCTCGGTGGCGCCGGCGCTGGCCACGATACGGTAATCGGAAATACGCGCCTGGGCAAAGAAGCTGCGGGTGAGCTGGGCATATTTGGTGGCGACACGCAGACGCCGCTTGTGCTTGCCCGCATAAGCCGCACAGACATCGTCCAGGTCGGCCATGGTGGCCACGTCGATCCAGGCGCCCGACACCGCCACCACCACATCGGCAAAGCCGAAACCCAGCGGCTTGATCAGCTGCATGCGGCCGGTCAGTTCCGGCGCCTCCTCGCGCAACAGGTCCTCACCGGTAATGCCCAGATGAATGTCGCCGGCCAGCAGCGAAGAGGCGATCTCGCCCGCCGACAGCAGCATGACTTCGACCTCGGGCATGCCGGCGAAACTGGCGCGATAGCCGCGGGCGCCCGCGGCCATCTCCATCACCATGCCGCGCTCGGCGAACCAGGCGTTGCAATTGTCCTTGAGCCGCCCCTTGGAGGGAATTGCGAGGGTCAGCATCACGTGCCTCCCCGCTTGGTGGCCAGCACGCGCTCGGTGCGGATAGCGACACCGATGGCGCTGACCGGCTTTTTGGCGCCCAGCATCTCCATCATGGAGTCATAGCGGCCGCCGCCGGCGATCTGCACCGGGCCTTCCTTGTCCTGGGCCCACAGCTCAAACACGAAGCCGGTATAATATTCCATGTTGCGGCCGAAATGGGCGGTGAACTGCACCCGCGCCGGATCGATGTTCAGGGACTTCAAGGTCGCCAACCGCGCATCCATGGCAGCGAGCTGCGGGTCCAGGTTGATCCCGGCCGTCGCCAGAAGCGCGCGCACCTTGGCCAGCGCCTCTTCGGCGGGGCCGGAAATATCCAGCAGCTGGGCGACGGCGTCGGCCACTTTGGCGTCCAGGCGCAACTTCGCCGCTTCCGCCGCACGGTCCAGTGCGCGGGCGATGATCTCCTCCCGGCTGCGCCCCGCCAGGGGGGCATCGGCGCGGGCATCCAGCAGGGCCTCGATCTCGGCACGGCTGACGGGCGGCCTGGCCTGGCCGTCGCCATGGCCCAGCCAGTGCAGCAGATTTTCGACATAGCCGGCGCGCCAGAAATGGCGCTTGAGGCGCGAGCGCCATCCCACCGGCAGCGCCAGCGCATCCACCAAGGCATTGAACAGCGTCAGATCGCCCATGCGGATGGAAAAGTCCGACAGGCCGCAGACCTTCAGTGCGTCCACCGCCAGGGAGAGGATTTCGGTTTCGCCCGCGGCGCGGTCCTCCAGACCCAACAGCTCCACGCCAGCCTGGAAGAATTGCATCGGACGATGCGGCTCGCCGGGCTGGTGGCGAAATACCAGCCCGTTATAGGCGATGCGCGCCGGCAAGCTGCGCCTGGCCTCTACCGCGGCGCGGCAGATGGGGATGGTAAGATCGGGCCGCAGGCACAGTTCGCGTCCCGACGGATCCATCAGGGTGAAAGTGCGGCGGCGGATTTCCTCGCCGGAGCGGTCGAGGAAGATTTCGGCCGGTTGCAGCACCGCCGGCTCCTCGCGGCCATAGCCGCGCGACGCAAACAATCCCAGCAGCGATACTGCCTGGCCGTTCAGCGCTTCGATCGCCTTGCTGTCATAATAGGGAAAGGCGGGCATCAGGTTCTGCCCTTCAGCATCGCCTTTACTTCGGCCACCAGCGAGCCGCGCGGCACGCTTTTCTGGGCTTCGCGGTTGGCCACCCACTCGGCGCGGCTCTCCACCGATTTGGCCAGCTCGGCGCCCAGTGCCAGATCCTTGAGCGTGACTTCACCGCGGGCGCGTTCGTCGCCGCCCTCGATCACCGCGATGGCGGCGCCGCGCTTGTCGGCATATTTGAACTGATCGCCCATCTTGCCTTTGCCGACATAGGCTTCGGCGCGGATTCCCGCGGCGCGCAATTCCTGCACCATGGCAAAGGATGCCGCGGCTTCGGTCTTATCGAACACCGTCACCACCACCAGCGGCGAGGATGCGGCCGCCACCAACCCACGCGAGGCCAGGGCACTCATCAGGCGCGAGACGCCGATGGAGACGCCGGTGGCCGGAACCTGTTGGCCGGTAAAGCGCGCCACCAGGTCGTCATAGCGTCCGCCGCCCGCCACCGAGCCGAACACGACCTCCTCGCCATCCTCATTCTGGATGGGGAACGTCAGCTGCGCCTCGAACACTGCGCCGGTGTAATAGTCCAGCCCGCGCACCACCCCGGTATCGAACAGCACCCGATCGGGGCCGTAGCCGCAGGCCTGCAACAGGCGCACAATCTGTTCCAGTTCATTGAGGCCGGCCGCGCCTACCGCGCTTGAGCCCACCAAAGTGGCGATCTGGCGCAGATGCGCGTCTTCGTCGGCCGCATCGGGCGCCACGAAAGCCAGTATGCGATGCGCCTGCTCGGCGTTGAGGCCTGCGCCCCTGGTGAAGTCGCCGGACTCGTCCTTGCGGCCCTCGCCCAGCAACGCCGAAACACCATCGACACCCAGCCGGTCAATCTTGTCGATGGCGCGCAGCACGATGCCGCGGCGCGTGCGGTCTTCGAGGCCCACGCCGCTGGCTTCCAGCACGCCGTCCAGCAGCTTGCGATTGTTCAGCTTGACGATGTAGTCGCCGCGCTTCAGGCCCAGCGCCTCCAGTGTGTCAGACAACATCATCAGCAGTTCGGCGTCGGCGGATGCGGATGCGCTGCCCACCGTGTCGGCGTCGAACTGGGTGAATTCGCGGTAGCGGCCGGGGCCGGGTTTTTCGTTGCGCCACACGCTGCCCACCTGGTAGCGGCGGAATGGCTTGGCGAGGTGCTGGAAATTGGCTGCGACATGACGCGCCAACGGGGCCGTCAGGTCATAGCGCAGGCTCATCCATTGTTCGTCGTCGTCCTTGAGTGAGAACACGCCCTCGTTGGGCCGGTCCACATCGGGCAGGAATTTTCCCAGCGCGTCGGTATATTCAAAGGCCGGGGTTTCCAGGGGATCGAAACCATAGCTTTCATAGACGGCGCGGATGGTGGCCAGCATCTTCTGCTCGGCCATGATCTCTGCGGCGCCGCGATCGCGAAAGCCGCGCGGCAGCCTGGCCTTGGGTTTGACTGGTTTCTGCGAGGACATGGGAAACTGCTGGAATCTTCGGTTGG
>JAEKMB010000283.1 GCA_019508105.1 Alphaproteobacteria bacterium | reverse complement strand
GGCTCTATCGTGAAGGTTGCCGAGGACAAAGGCGTGACCTTGGAGAAGCTCTCCCTGGCCGAGATGCAGGCAGTCGAGCCTGCTATCACAGCGGAAGTCTTCAAGGTCCTGTCGCTGGAGGCCAGCGTGCATTCGCGCATGAGTCTGGGCGGCACGGCGCCGGCGCGGGTCAAGGAACAGCTCAATCACTGGCGGGGCCTGCTCAAATGAAAAAACTCATTCTCTTGGCCGCTTTGGCGCTGGCGATGACGATGACGAGCTGCGGCGTCAAGAACGACCTGGTCAAGCCCAACGGCCAGTCCACGCCGCGAGACGAAAACAATCCTTCCAAGCCGCCCTATCCGCTCGGGCGCTAGTTCGAATCGAGTTTCATGAATCATTTTCAATACAAGGATGGCGTGCTGTGCGCCGAAGGCGTGCGGCTGGATGCGCTGGCGCAAAAGGTCGGCACGCCTTTTTATTGCTATTCCACCGCCACCCTGGAGCGTCACTACAAGGTGTTCGCGGCTGCGGTCCCGGCCGGCTCGCTGGTGGCCTATGCCGTCAAGGCCAACGGCAACATGGCGGTGCTCAGGACGTTGGCGAGGCTCGGTGCCGGCGCCGATGTGGTATCAGGCGGCGAGCTGGCCAAGGCGCTGGCGGCGGGTGTGCCGCCGAACAAGATCGTCTTTTCCGGTGTGGGCAAGATAAAAGACGAAATGCGCGCCGCCTTGGAAGCCGGCATCTATCAGTTCAATGTCGAGAGCGAGCCGGAGTTGGTGGCGCTGGACGAAGTCGCGCACTCGCTGGGCAAGCGCGCGCCTGTGACCTTGCGCGTCAATCCCGATGTGGATGCCAGGACCCACGCCAAGATCACCACCGGCACGGCGGAAACCAAGTTCGGCATTCCCTTCTCCAGGGCCCGTGAGGCCTATGGCCATGCCGCCAGACTGCCGGGCATCGAGATCGTCGGTGTGGATGTACACATCGGCAGCCAGATTACCGAACTAGAACCCTTTGAGACCGCCTTCGCCCGCGTGCGCGACCTGGTCGCCATCTTGCGCGCCGACGGCCATCGCATCAGCCGCCTGGATTTGGGCGGCGGCCTGGGCGTGCCCTATGAAAACAGCAACATGCCGCCACCGGACCCTACGGCCTATGGCGAGATGGTTGCCCGCGTCACCAAGGGCCTGGGCTGCACCCTGTCGTTCGAGCCGGGGCGCTTGATCGCCGCCAATGCCGGCGTGCTGGTCTCACGCGTGATCTATGTGAAGACGGGCGAAGCCAAGGATTTCCTGATCATCGATGCCGGCATGAACGACCTCATCCGTCCGGCCATGTATGAAGCCCATCACGAGATCGTGGCAGTGGTGGAACCCAAGGTCGGTTCCCCGCGCCCGCGCTATGACGTGGTGGGGCCGGTGTGCGAGACCAGCGATCTTTTCGCCTCCAGCCGGCCGCTGCCGGAACTCAAAAGCGGCGATCTTGTGGCGATCCTGTCGGCCGGCGCCTATGGCGCGGTGATGGCGGGCGATTACAATGCCCGGCCACGGGTGCCGGAAGTCTTGGTATCAGGCGATGAATGGGGCATCGTAAGGCCCAGAGAAACTTATGCCGATCTCATCGCCAAGGACCGCATTCCCGACTGGCTTTCCAGCTAACCCGCTGGAGCGGCGCGTCGCGCTGGCGCGCGGTGTGCTGGCGGTCGAGCGGCTGCTGCCGCGGTTATGGCCCGCCTTTGGTTTCTTCGGCTTTTACCTGGCGCTCGCTCTCACCGGCATCTTCGCTTTGGTCCCTTGGCCTGTGCAGGCCGTGGCTCTGGCCGCCACCATCACCGCCGGCGCGCTGGCGCTTTATGATGGCTTTGCCGATTTTTCCTGGCCGCGCAGCCTGGATGCGGCACGGCGGCTGGAACGCGACAGCGGGTTTCTTCACCGGCCCATTTCCGAGCGCGAGGATGTCTTGGTGGGCAATGATCCGGTGGCCCGGGCCTTGTGGGAACTGCACCGCAGCCGCGACCTGCCGCAAAAATTCCGCATCGGCCTGCCGCGCACCGGCATCGCTGGGCGCGACCCGCAAGGCTTGCGCTGGTACCTGCTGATCGCCGTGGCGGTGGGCTTGGTGCTGGCGCGCAGCGATACCGGCGCCCGTCTCATCAGTGCTTTCGACAGCGGTGCCGGCGCCGCCGCCAGCCTGGACGCCTGGATCGATCCGCCGCCTTACACCGGCCTGCCGTTGACGTCGCTCCGCATCGGTGACCGTTCGGTCATCCAGGTGCCGCAAGGCTCGATCCTGAATCTCAGGGTCCACGGCGCGCCGCGCACGCCGGGCCTGGCCGCCGGCAACAATGCCGCGCCGCGCTTTGCCGGCGAGGATGGGGAATATTCCAGCAATGTGATTCTTTCCACCGATGCGCGGGTGCGGGTGCAGGTAGGCGGTCACGCCATCGGCAAATGGACCATCCAGGCGGTGCCCGATGCGGCGCCCAGCATCGCGCTGACCGCCAAACCGGTCCCCACCGAACAGAAAGCCACCAAATTCGCCTTCAAGGGCAGTGATGATTACGGCATTGCCGGGGTGCGCGCCGTGCTGGCGCCGAAAGGCGGCCACGGCAAGCCGCTGGTGGTGGAACTGCCGCTTCCAGAATCGGGTGCCAAGACGGTGGACCAGAACAGCTATGTCGATCTCACCGGCCATCCTTATGCCGGGCTGATGGTCACAGGTCGCCTGGAAGCGCGCGACGCCATCGGCCAGAAAGGCTTTAGCGGGCCCGTCACCTTCAGGCTGCCGGCCCGCGTCTTTACCGATCCGCTGGCCCGCGCACTGATTGAACAGCGCCAGCAACTGGCGACCAGCGATGCGGCGGGGCGCAAGATCGTGCTCCTGACCCTGGATGCCCTGACCATCGCGCCCGAGAAATTCTATCAGGGCAAAAACGATATTTTCCTGGCGCTGCGCAGCGCCTTTAATGGCGTCAAGAACGCCAAAACCGATACCGACATCGCGCGGGTCGAGACTATTCTCTGGGAAACCGCGCTGAAGCTGGAGCGCGGCGGCCTGCTGTCGGCCGCCGAGGAACTGCGCAAGCTGCAGATCATGATCACCGCCGCCCTGGCCTCGGGCGCGCCGCAGGATGTGATCGACGAACTCCTCAAGCGCTACAATGAGGCGATGCAGAAATACATGGCGGCGCTGGCAGCCAACCCGCCGGCGCCGGGCGAGCAGCAGCCTATGTCGCCCGATACCAAAGTGCTCAGCCAGAACGACATCCAGACCATGCTGGACATGATCAAGAAGCTGACCCAGGCGGGCGATCGCCAGAAGGCGGCCCAGCTCTTGGCCATGCTGCAATCCATGCTGGAAAATATGCGCATGACCCAGGGCCAGAACGGCGATGGCGGCCAGAACAAAGCCCTGAACCAGAAGCTGCAGAAATACGGCAACCTGATGGGCAAGCAGCGCGCCCTGTTGGACAAGACCTTCCGCCAGCAACAGGGCCAGGGCGATCCCAAGGATGGTGGAACCCAGGGCTTGCAGAAACAGCAGAACGACCTGGAAAAGGAATTGCAGGATTCCCTCAAGGGCATGGACGGCAAGTCGGCGCAAAAGCTGCGCGAGGCAGGCAGGGCGATGGGCGATGCCCAGAGCGCGCTGGGCAAGAAGGACCTGAGCAATGCCGGCAGCTCGCAGAACCAGGCGCTGGACGCGCTGCGCCAGGGCGCCCAGGCGCTGGCCGATGAATCGGAAGGCCAGGGGCAGAAGCAGGGCGGCGGGCAGGATCCGCTGGGGCGCGGCAATGCGCCCCTGGGCAATACGGGGGTCAAGATTCCCGGCGCCGCCGATCTGGCGCGGGCGAGGGCTATTCTGGAAGAGCTGCGCCGCCGCGCCGCCCAGATGAACCGGCCGCAGCAGGAACGCGATTATCTGGACCGGTTGCTGAAGGCGTTTTGAGTTGCTCCCAATTGTCATGGCCCGCGAATGCGGGCCACCAGCTGACGCCGGCGCTTCGCTTTCAGAATGATCGCGAACCCACCTCGATGGCCCACACCCCGGTGGGCCATGACCGTGTAGGTTTGGGCTAGGTCGTCACCTTTCCAATATACGGCAAGCCGCGATAGCGGCCGGCATCGTCCATGCCGTAACCGACCACAAAATCATTGCCGATCGCAAAGCCGGTATAGTCGGCGCGTGCCAGGGCGTCGGGGCGCTGTTTGTCCAGCATCACCGCCACCTGCACGCTGGCGGCACCGGCGGCCTGGATCAGCGACACCGCCTTGGCCACGGTGCGTCCGGCATCCAGAACGCCATCCAGCACCAGCACATGGCGGCCGGCAATCTGTTCGGAAGGCCCCGCGATCATGGAGATGGCGCTGGCCACCCGCTGGTCGCCATAGGAACGCAGCCAGATCATCTCCACATCCATCGCCACCCCTTCCCAGGCCAGCGCCCTTAACAGATCGGCGGCAAAGACGAAGCCGCCCACCAGCACCGGCATGGCGACGTCGGGCACCAAAGGCGCCGCCGCGATCATCCGGGCCATGGCGCGCACGCGGTCCTGGATCTGTTCGGCGGAGAAAAGAACGTCAGGCGCCATCAGCTGCCATCTTTGGCGAAACGCACTTCCAGATGGCGGGCCGCGGCCGGCGGACTGGACAGCCGCGTCATGAAGGGAATCGACTGGCCGGGTCCCAGCACCGTGGCATTGGGCCTGAAGGTCCAGTGATAGAGTTCATGGTTGCCGACATCGCTCAAGGTCGCGCGCACGGTCTGCGGCACCGGCAGCTGGCGCGAGCCGGCATTGACGATCATGCCCGACACCGCCAGCACCACCTGGCCGTCCTCGGTCTCGCGCTGAAACTTCACTTGGCGAAAATCAATGCCGCTGGCATTCACATGCATGCCCAGGCTGGAATAAAACCCGGCCGATTGCGGCCAGATCATCGCGATGTCCTGGCGATAACGCACCGCCGACACGGCGATCAACAGCACCACGGCGATCAGCGCGGCCCAGCCGGCCACCACCGCCACCCTGGAGCTCAGAGGGGGACGCGGCTCGTCCCGCACTGCGGGCGGCGCAAAGCTGCGGCTGAGCGCAGGAGTGGCCGGAAACGAATCGGACTCGGGCGCGGCGGCCGCGGCCCCGCCTGCCGACACCGCCTTTGGCACCGTTTCGGGAGCGGTGGCTTGCGGCGCCGCCTCGCCGGCCTGATGCCAGCTATGGCCGCATTTGGCGCAGCGCACCGTGCGGCCCGCAGCGGGAAATTTCGCCCCGTCGACCGAATAGCGCGTGTCGCAAGAGGGACAAGTGAGGATCATGCCTGGCCTGTTGAAATATCAGCAGAAAATAGGGGTCGGGGGCCATGACCGCAAGCCGCGTCATGGGTAAGGTCGCGTCATGGTCCGCTTCGAAAATGTCGGCATGCGCTATGGCTCGGGGCCCGAGGTGCTGCGCGATGTCA
>JAEKMB010000282.1 GCA_019508105.1 Alphaproteobacteria bacterium | reverse complement strand
GTGATCACCCTGGACCATATGCGGGCCATGAAGGACCGCGCCATTGTCTGCAACATCGGCCACTTCGACAGCGAGATCCAGATCGCCGCCACCAAGAATTTCAAGTGGCACAACATCAAGCCGCAGGTGGATGAGATCGAATTTCCCGATGGCAAGCGCATCATCATGCTGTCCGAAGGCCGCCTGGTGAATCTGGGCAACGCCATGGGCCATCCCAGCTTTGTGATGAGCGCCAGCTTCACCAACCAGACCCTGGCGCAGATCGAGCTGTGGCAGAACACCGGCAAGTACGAGAAGAAGGTCTATGTCCTTCCCAAGGTGCTGGACGAGAAAGTCGCCCGCCTGCATCTGGGCAAGGTCGGCGCCCAACTGACCGAGCTGACCAGGAAGCAGTCCGACTACATCACCATCCCGCAACAGGGTCCGTATAAGCCCGATACCTACCGCTACTAAAGCGATCGTCATCGCTTCGAAGAGGCGCGCTGCACCGCAGCGCGCCTTTTTCGTTGGGCAAGGTCACCGCCGCGCCGCTGCCGGTAAGAACTCATTAACTTTTTGATTTGACTCACAAATCATCCACAGCCCCCTACATCTGGGTCTGTTAGCCGCATTTCGTTTTTCATATTTTATTAACCACAATCCCTAGTCGGACTCGGTCTCCAAAGCTATCTTATTGATTCCAAAGTGATTCGCCGAAAAGGCGAGAAGTTAACGGGGGCTGGCGGCATGCGTCCCAAACTGGGACAGGGCAGAAAGCCGGGGGCATTGGGACGGATCTGGCAGGGGTTCCTGTTGGGAACCGCGCCGTGCGGCCTCCTGCCCCAGCCTGCCTTCGCCGCCGATGCCCTGACGATCCAGAACGGCAATATCGTGGTGCTGTCGGCCTTGGCCTGTGGCGGCGTGGCGCTGGCGCTGGCGGCCGGGCTGTGGGCGCTGGCGGAACAACGCGATGCCCAGCGCCTGCGCCGTTCGCTGCGCGGCGTGGGCGCCAGGACCAAGGCGGCGCTGGGCGAACGCGACGCCCTGCTCGACGCCGGCCGCGAGGCGCTGCTGGTGTGGGGCCGCGACGGCGCCGGGCCTTTCTCGTACGGCGGCGGCGAGGACCTGCTGCAATCCTGCCTCAAGGGCGCCGATGCCCTGGCCTTGTCCGGCGCCATTGACGGATTGTCCGATCGCGGCGCCCCCTTCCAACTGGCGGTGCATGACAGCTATGGCCGGCTGCTGGTGGCGCGCGGCCGCGCCGTGGGCGGCATGGCGGCGATCTGGATCGAGGAACCCAGCGCCGCGATGATAGAACAGGGCGCCGATTACCGCGCCATCCTGGATGCGCTGCCCATTCCCGTCTGGCTGCGTGACAAGGGCCTGGCGCTGAGCTGGGGCAATCACGCCTTCCTTAAGGGCGCGGGCGCCGCCGATCTGGCCTCGGCACGCCGCGAGCAGGTGGCACTGGACAAGAGCGAGCGCGACCTGGCGGCGCAAGCGCGTGCCCAGAATGCCATCCAGGAATCACGCCGCTTCTCGGTGATCCACGGCCAGCGCCGGGCGCTGGCGTTCACCGAAATTCCGTTAGGCGATGCCGGCATCATCGGCACGGCGGTGGATGTCAGCGAAGTGGCGGCGGCGGAAGCCAGGCTGCAGCAACATGCCGATGCCCATGCCGACACCTTGGACAAGCTGCAGACCGCGGTGGCGATCTTCGGCAAGGACCAGAAGCTGGTCTTCTACAACAAGGCCTTTGTGAGTTTGTGGGACCTGCCCGAGAGTTTCCTGGACAAGCATCCCTCCGACGGGGAAATCCTCGACCGGCTGCGCGATGCCAGGAAGCTGCCCGAGCAGCGCGACTACCAGGCCTGGAAGCGTTCGCGCCTGGCGCTCTACAATGACGGCCGGCGCGAGAGGGCCGGCGAAGAGACCTGGCACATGCCCGGCGGCCAGACCATCCGCGTCGTCACCCAGCCCCATCCCTTTGGCGGCCTGACCTTCCTTTATGAGGACGTCACCGCCCGCATCGCGCTGGAAAGCGACTACAACACCCTGATCAAGGTGCAATCGGCGACCTTGGACACGCTGAGTGAAGGCGTGGCGGTGTTCGGCCCCGACGGCAAGCTCAAGCTCCACAATGCCGCCTTCGCCCGCATCTGGGAGCTCGAGCCGGGCGACCTGGAAGACGAGCCGCATGTGCGCACCATCGCGGCGCTGTCCCGCGACAAGTTCGGCGACAGCGCCATCTGGGATCAGTTGATCCAGGCCATTGTGGTGGGCGCCACGGCGCGCGATTTGGGCGATGTCGAACGCTCCGACCGTTCCATCCTGTCACTGTCCACCGCGCCCCTGCCCGACGGCGCCACCCTTGTCACCTTCAATGACGTCACCGATCGCTTCCGCATCGAACATGCCCTGCGCGACCGCAACGAAGGCCTGGAAGCCGCCGACCGCCTCAAGTCCGACTTCATCAAGCATGTCTCCTATGAACTGCGCACCCCGCTGAACACCATCCTGGGCTTCTCCGAACATCTGGCGTCAGGCGTGCCCGGTGCGCTCAATCCCCAGCAGGAAGAATATATCCAGGCCATCGTGCAGGGCGGCAACACCCTCAAGAGCCTGGTCAATGACATTCTCGACCTGGCGCTGGTGGAATCCGGCGCGCTGCGGCTGGAGCTGGAACGCATCGACCTCAATGAGCTGATCACCGACATCGCCGCCCATGCCCGCGAATGGGCCACCAAGATGGGCCTGACCTTGACGGTGGAGGTGTCGCCGGTTGCCGGCCTTTTCCTGGCCGATGCGCGGCGGCTGCGCCAGATCGTGTTCAATCTGCTGTCCAATTCCTTCAAGTTCACCCCGCGCGGCGGCGTCATCACCTTGTCGGCCAGGATCCTGGGCGAGGACGTGCAGATCGCGGTGGCTGACAATGGCCCGGGCCTGTCGCCCGACGTGAAGGCCAATGTGTTCGAGCGGTTCTCCGCCAAGAGCCAGGCCGGCACCCGCGCCGGCGCCGGCCTGGGGCTGGCGCTCGTCAACCGCTTCCTGGAACTGCATGACGGCTGGGTGGAAATTGAATCCGGCAATGCCGCCGAGGGCGGCACCCTGGTGCGCTGCCACCTGCCCCGCCGCATCCACGACGGCGATCCGCAGCACAGCAACGATCGCAAGACGGCCTATTTATAAGATCTAGCTGGTGGTACCGGAGGAAGAACCGGCCGTCAGCACACCGTTATAGTTGTTGTTGCCGCCGCCGATCGCCACGACCGCCATCACGGCTGCGACCGCCAGGCCCCCGGCGAGCAGCAAGCCCGTTCTGGCACCGTGGCGCGCGGCATCATGGACACCTGCCGGCTTTCCCGGCGCCAGCGGCTCGGCCCAGGCCACGGGAGCGGCCATAAGGCCGGCCGTGAGCAGCGCGATGCAAAAGGTTCGCATGACTTTCCTGTTCGTCGATCGGTTATCGCATGGCCGGAGGAAAATCGGCAAGCGCCAGTCACAACCAGCAGTCAGGCGTGCTGGGTCTTGGGCAGATGCAGCACAATCCCGTCCAGCTCCGCCCCCATGCGCAATTGGCAGGACAGGCGGCTGGCAGGTTTCACATCCGGCGCGAAGTCCAGCATGGTTTCTTCCATGTCGCTCTTGGGCGGCAGTTTGGCTTGCCATTCCGGCGCGACATAGACCTGGCAGGTGGCGCAGGCGCAGGCCCCGCCGCAATCGGCGTCGATGCCGGGGATCAGGTGCTTGACCGCGCCTTCCATCAGCGACCAGCCTTCCGCCACTTCGACGGTATGGGCTTTGCCGCTGTCCTCGATATAGGTGACCTTGTATTTCGCTGGCGGCATCACGCCATCTGTTTCATGGGAATGGAAAGGTCGGCCAGGGTTTCGGCGGCGATCTTTTTGCCGTCCGCCACCAGCTTCTTGCCGATCATATATTCCGGCGCCGCATTCACCGCCTCCACCGCCGCCACCGCGCCGTCGCGCAAATGGAAGGCGGCGAATTTGCGCGCCGCGGGATCGCCCCGCAGCACCAGCCGGTCGCTGGGCCGCGCCAGTCCGGCAATCTGCAGCTTGAGGTCATACTGATCGGACCAGAACCATGGCACTTCGCTATAGGTCTTGTGCTTGTCCATCATGCTGAGCGCCGCATGCTTGGCCTGGTCGATGGCGTTCTGCACGCATTCCAGCCGGATCTCATGGCCCTCGCGGCCGGTGTGGCGGGTGCAGTCGCCGGCCGACCAGATGTGCGGGTCGCCGGTGCGGGCGTTTTGGTCCACCATAATGCCGTCGGTGCAGATGAGCCCCGCAGCTTCTGCCAATTCCTGGCAGGGGATCACACCGATGCCCACCAGCACGATGTCGGCCTCGTAAGCCTGGCCGCCCGCAATGACGCGTTCGACCTTGCCGTTGCCTTCAAAGGCTTCCACCCCGGTATTGAGCTTCAGCTTGACGCCGGCCTTTTGATGCTCGCGCGCATAGAAATCCGACAAGGCCGGCGATACGGCGCGGGCCATCAGCCGGTCCATCGCCTCGAACACCGTCACGTCCAGCCCGCGCTTGGCGCCGACCGCCGCCACTTCCAGCCCGATATAGCCGCCGCCCACAATGGCGATGCGCTTGCCGCTCTGGAACACGGCCTGTAGCCCGTCCACATCGGCGATGGTCTTGAGATAATGCACCCCGGCCAGCTCGGCGCCGGGGCATTTGAGCTTTCGCACCCGCGCGCCGGTGGTCAGCAGCAGCTTGTCATAAGCCAAGGTGCGGCCGTTACTGAGTTCCACCCCGCGTTCGGCGCGATGAATCGCCTTGGCACTGGTGTTCAAAATCAACTCACAGCCGGCCTCCGCATAATAAGCATCGGCCTTGAGGAACAGGCGCGGGCGCTCAAAGCTGCCCAGCAGATAGGCCTTGGACAAAGGCGGACGCTGATAGGGCGGATAGGCCTCGTCGCCCACCATGGTGATGGCGCCGGTAAAGCCTTCCTTGCGCAGCGATTCCACGGCCTGGATGCCCGCCTGCCCGGCGCCGATGATGACGATGCTTTCGGCCATTTTCTGAACGATATTCCGTAATCCGGGCGCGGGGTTACCACGCCGGTGAATGGGCCACAACCGGCCCCTTCCGGTAGCCCGAATGCCGGGCTAAAAGCGATGGATATGACCCAAACATCCGAGACGTTCCGGGAGGAATTCCCCCTGCCCGACCTGAGCGCCACCGCGCGGCTGGGCAAGGCCATTGCGGCGGCCTTGCGCGTGGGCGACGCAGTGGCGCTGTGGGGCGATCTGGGCGCCGGCAAAACCACCCTGGCGCGCGCTATTCTGCAGGCGCTGGGCGTCACCGAAGACGTACCCAGCCCCACCTTCACCCTGGTGCAGAGCTATGACACCACCGATGCAGGAGCTGGGTTTCGACGACGCGCTGGATCACGGCGCCGTGCTGGTGGAATGGCCCGAGCGCGCGCCCGAAATCTTGCCGCCCGAAGCGCTGCATGTGCGGCTGCGTCTCCAAGACAGCACACGCACGGCGCGGCTGACAGGACCGGGGCGCTGGGCCAAAGAGATGAGAAGCCTGACCCATGTCTGATCGCCAGGCCGCGATGACCGATTTTCTCAAACGCTCGGGGTGGGGCGACGCCTTGGTGACGCCGCTGCCGGGCGATGCCTCGACCCGCCGCTATGCGCGGCTGGCGATGGGGAAACGCAAAGCCATGCTGATGGACCAGCCCCAGGACGCCGAAGCACCCACCGCGCCGGCCGATGCCGGCGAAGAGACGCGGCGCGCCTTGGGCTACAACGCCCTGGCGCGGCTGGCCGGTGCCGACTGCGCCCGCTTTGCCGCCGCCGCGGCCTGGCTGCGCGGTCATGGCCTGGCGGCGCCGGATATTTATGCCGCCGACCATGCCAGCGGCTTTGTCATTCTGGAAGACCTGGGCGATGCGCTGTTTGCCGATGTGCTGGCCGATGGCGCGGATGAGGAAGAATTGTACAAGGCCGCTGTCGAGGTGCTGGCAACCATCCATGCCAGTGACGCGCCCGTTTCGCTGTCCTCGGACAAGCCGCTGTTCGCCTATGACCAGGCGGCGCAGGTGGCCGAGACCGACCTGCTGGTGGAATGGTTCCTGCCGCTGGCGCTGGGCCGCAAGGCGACAGACAGCGAGACCGAGCAGCACCGCAAACTGTGGCGCGCCGCCTTGGCCGGCATCGGGGAGGAACGCCGCGTATTCGTCCACCGCGACTATCATGCCCAGAATCTGCTGTGGCTGCCGGAGCGCGATGGCGTGGCCCGCGTCGGGCTGATCGATTTCCAGGACGCGGTGGCGGGCAGCGCCGCCTATGACCTG
>JAEKMB010000281.1 GCA_019508105.1 Alphaproteobacteria bacterium | reverse complement strand
GGCCGCCGGCTGCGACGCGGGCGGAGCCGGTGTGGCCGATGGCAGGTTGTTGGACGCCACGATCGGCTTGGGGTGGGACGCCGAACCGGAATAGGCATAGAGACCGATGCCAGCTGCGCCGACGATCAACGCCACGGCCAGCGCACCCACGATCTTGGGCGTGTTGTTGGGTTCGCGATCTTCCGGATTGATGGTGTGGAAGTTGCCCAGACCTGCGCCATTGCCCTGCGGGCTGTTGTGCAGGGCAATCGGGTCGTCAGAGGGTGAGTTGAAGTCGCGCAGAGACATGCTGTCCTCCTGAAGGAAATTATAAGCTTCGGTAAGAGAACGTGATTTGTGCTGCGAGGTTTCCGCTTGCAGGAACAAAGGCAAATTGCGGCGACATTGCGCGGACACGCCGCAATTGGGCGGGCAGATGATGCCGGAAAATGCGATGTTTCTGGTGCTTTGTGGCAGCTTCGTGGACGCTGCGTTCAAGCCTTGGCGGAGAGCAGCGCCACAGCGCGGCTGTGCACACGGGCATCGCCGCAGGCCAGGGTCCTGGCGCCTTCGCGCCAGGGTTCGCCGTCCCAGCCGGTGATGATGCCGCCGGCGCCTTCGACCAATGGAATCATCGCCGCAATGTCCCAGCGGTGCAGCGGACCTTCGATCACCACATCGACAAAACCCATTGCCAGCATGGCGAAGATGTAGCAATCGCCATGATAGCGGGTCATGCGCGCCTCGCTCTTCACGCGGGCGAAGGCGTCCTGCTCGTCCTGCGACATGTAGCAGGACGGATCGGTGGCGCAGAGAATGGCGTCCTTCAGCGAAGGACATTCGCGCACCTTCAGCACGGTGCGTTTGTCGCCTTCCAGCAGCAGGCTGCGTCCGTTCACGCCCAGGAAGCGTTCGCCCAGCACCGGCTGATCGAGAATGCCCAGCACCGGCACCCCGTCATGCTCCAGCGCGATCAGCGAGCCCCATTCATGCCGTCCGGTGATGAAGGCGCGGGTGCCGTCCACCGGGTCGAGCACCCAGCGCCACTTGTTGGCGGACAGGCCGGCAGGCTTCTGGCCATATTCCTCGCCCAGGATGGCATCCTGCGGACGTTCGCGCTCGATGATGGCACGGATAGCGCGCTCGGCGCCGCGATCGGCTTCGGTAACCGGATCGAAGGCGTGCAGGCCGGGCTTGTGAATCACCTCGATGCGCTGGCGGAAATAAGGACGGATCACCGCTCCGCTCGCATCGGCCAGGCGGCTCGCAAAGGAGATCATCTTTTCCTCGACGATCATGCGGCTTTCCAGAAAGAGACGATAAGGCCGCCCGCCACAATCAGGCTGCCGCCCAGCATCACCGGGAAGGTGGGAAGGGTGCGGAAAGCAAAAAAAGTGATCACCTGCCAGACTACGAACAGGGTGGCGATATAAAGCCCTACCACCTTGCCGAATTCCAGCGGCGCCAGGTTAAGGAAGGTGCCATAGCCTGCCAGCAGCACGGCGCCGCCGGCGAACAGGCCGAGGCGCGCCAGGCCCTGATGCTCGAACAGCGACTTGCGGATGATGGCGTCGCCCGACACTTCCAGAGTGGTGGCGATCACCAGGAACAGCAGGATCGGCATGTCGGCAAGCAGCTTCATCGGATCACCCTTCGCGAACGCCAGGATAACCAAAAGCCGGCGATAGCGCGAGGACGCGCTATCAGGCGTCCATCGCCTGCTTGGCGCGCTTGCGCAGATGGGGAAGAAGGGCACGCTTGCGCAGCCGGATGCTCTGCGGCGTCACCTCCACCAGCTCATCGTCCTGGATATAGGCCATGGCCTGTTCCAGGGTCATGGGCACGATGGGGGTCAGGCGCACCGCCTCGTCCTTGGAGGTGGTGCGGATGTTGGTGAGCTGCTTGGCCTTGGTGGGATTGACGTCCAGGTCATTGTCCTTGGCGTTCTGGCCGATGATCATGCCTTCATAGACCTTGGTGCCCGGCGTGATGAACAGCTTGCCGCGCTCTTCCAGGTACCACAGGCCATAAGCCACCGCTTCGCCATTCTCCGTCGAAATCAGCACGCCATTGACGCGGCCGCCGACATTGCCCTTGTGCGGGGCGTAATCCAAAAACATGCGGTTCATCACGCCGGTGCCGCGGGTGTCGGTGAGGAATTCGCCGTGATAGCCGATCAACCCGCGCGCCGGACCGTGAAACACGATGCGGGTCTTGCCGGCGCCGGTGGGACGCATGTCCACCATCTCGCCCTTGCGCATGGAAATCTTCTCAATGACGATGCCGGTATAGGGATCGTCCACGTCCACCGTGACTTCCTCGATCGGCTCCAGCTTTTCGCCATTCTCGGTCTTGAACAAGACGCGGGGACGGGAAATGGACAGCTCGAAACCCTCGCGGCGCATAGATTCGATCAACACGCCCAGCTGCAGCTCGCCGCGGCCCGCCACTTCGAAATTGCCTTCGCCGGTTTCCTGCACCTTGAGCGCGACATTGCCTTCGGCCTCACGCAACAGGCGGTCGCGGATCACGCGCGACTGCACCTTGTCGCCTTCGCGGCCGGCCAGCGGGGAATCGTTGACCGAAATGGTCATGGCCAGGGTGGGCGGATCGATGGGATGAGCGGGAATGGCCTCTTCGACGCTGAGATCGCACAGCGTGTCCGCCACGGTGGCGTTTTCCAGGCCGGCGATGGCGACAATGTCGCCGGCTTCGGCGCGTTCCACCGGCACCCGCGCCAGGCCGCGAAAGGCCAGCAGCTTGGTGACGCGGGTTTTCTCGATGATCTCGCCGGCGCGGTTCAGCGCCTTGATGTTGCGGTTGGTGGTGATGATGCCGGACTCGATGCGGCCTGTCAGGATGCGGCCCAGGAAGTTGTCGGCCTCCAGGGTGGTGACCAGCATCTTGAAAGGATGGTCCTCGGTGGCGAGCTGGTAGGGCTTCGGCGGGGGCACATCGTCCACGATCAGCTGGAACAGCGGGTCGAGGTTCTTGCGCTCGTCTTCCAGTTCCCGCACCGCCCAGCCATTGCGGCCCGAAGCGTAAAGATAGTGAAAATTCAGCTGGTCGTCGTTGGCTTCCAGGGCCAGGAACAGGTCGAAGATGGATTCCAGGGTTTCCTTGGGCTGGGCGTCCTGGCGGTCGATCTTGTTGATGACCACGATGGGCTTGAGACCCAGCTTCAGCGCCTTGGACAGCACGAACTTGGTCTGGGGCATCACGCTTTCGGCGGCGTCCACCAGAAGCACCACGCCATCCACCATCGACAGAATGCGCTCGACCTCGCCGCCAAAGTCGGCATGGCCCGGCGTATCCACCGTGTTGATGCGCACGCCGTGCCATTCCACGCTGGTACACTTGGCCAAAATGGTGATGCCGCGCTCGCGCTCCTGGTCGTTGGAGTCCATGGCGCGCTCGGCCATTTGCTGGTTTTCGCGCACCGAACCGGACTGTTTCAGCAGCTGGTCTACCAGGGTGGTTTTGCCATGGTCGACATGGGCGATGATGGCGATGTTGCGGATTTCCATGGGACCAGAATCAATGAGAGGGCGCGGAGATTGGCCGGGCTTATAGACGCTGGCGCTGCTGCGGAGCAACATCGCGGCGACAACTCCCTGTCGCACGCCCGTCACGATTAACGGCTTTTCTCAGCCTTTCCGGGCGTTTGCGGGTGTTCCGGCGGTATTTTTCGCCACACTATTGAGAGGTTTTTGGCCTATAAGCCCGGCTATAAAGCCGAAAATCCTAAAGTCCCGCCGCGCGGCGGACGGGCTGGGAGCCATCCAGCATCGGGAACCGGCCTGCCAATCCGCCGAACATGGGCCGGATTGTAAGAGTGTATACTGTAATTCTGGGGTCTTGGCCCCGTGTCAGGAACGTATCAATGAATGTCCAGATGAGCCCGTTGCAAACCCCGCCGGTGCGGGACGACGACCGGGACGATACAGGGAGCGGCCGCGGCCGCACCTATGTGATCGGCGCCTTGGCGCTGCTCCTGGCGTTGGGCGGCTTCTGGTATTTCACCCATAAGAGCCCGCCCCGGTCCGGCGCATGACCGCCGCGCCGGTGAAAGTCGCGCCCGTGGAAATCGGCAATATGTCGGTGATCGAGCGCACCATCGGCACCGTGCTGGCCAACTCCACCGTTTCGGTGAATGCCCGCATCCAGGGCCAGATGATCAAGGCCTATTTCAAGGAAGGCCAGATGGTGAAGGCCGGGGACGTCCTGTTCCAGATCGATCCCCGCCCCTATCAGGCGACCTATGACAACATGCTGGCCTCGATGGCCACCGCCAAGGCCAAGGCCGACCGCTATGCGCGCCTGAAGGCGCAGAATGCCATCGCCCCGCAGGAATATGACGACGCCCAGGCCGCCTATCTGGAAGCCAAGGCGGCGGTGGAATCCGCTCGTCTCAATGTGGAATTCACCACCATCCGCGCGCCGGTCAACGGCAAGACCGGACCGATGCTGGTACAGCCGGGCAACATGGTGGCGGCCTCGACCGCCAGCACCAGCGCCGTGCCGCTGGTGACCTTGAACGAAATCCAGCCGGTGAAGATCTCGATGGCGCTGCCGCAGTCCGACCTGCCGCGCATCCAGGAAATGCAGCGCACCAAGGGCCTGACCCTGACGGTGGCATTGCACGACGCCGGCGGCGGCACCGACATCAAGATACCGGTCAATTTCATTTCCAACGCGGTGACGGGCGCGACCGGCACCATCGAGCTGCGCGCTTCCTATCCCAATCCCGACCTGGCGCTGGTGCCCGGCCAGCTGGTGGATGTGGTGGTGGCGCTGGCGGAAATTCCCAATGCCACGCTGGTGCCCCGCGAAGCCGTCAATACCGGCCCGGATGGCCAGTTCGTCTATGCGGTCAAGGACGGCACCGCCCAGCAGGTGCCGGTGAAGATCCTGTTCGATGACGGCGTCAATGACGCGGTTTCCGGCGCCCTGCAAAAAGGCGATGCGGTGATCACCGAAGGCCAGCTGCGGGTCATTCCCGGCGCCAAGGTCAGCGTCACGGGCGCCAAGAAGCCCGGCGGCAAGGGCCCCTTGACCAGCGGACGGCGCCGGGTGCCGCACGCCCAAGACCATGAAGGCTGAAAAGGCCTAGCCGATGAATCTCTCGCAGCGCTTTATCGAACGTCCCGTGATGACCACCCTGGTCATGGCGGCCCTGGTGATCTTCGGCGGCTATGGCTATGCCACCCTGCCGGTCTCCGACCTGCCCAATATCGATTTCCCCACCATCTCAGTTTACGCCAACCTGCCGGGCGCCGATCCCGACACCATGGCTTCCTCGGTCGCCTCGCCGCTGGAGAACCAGTTCTCGGCCATTGCCGGCATCGACCAGATGACGTCGACCTCGACCCAAGGCTCGACCCAGATCCAGTTGCAGTTCAGCCTGGAGCGCAGCGTCGATGCCGCCGCCCAGGACGTGCAATCGGCCATCTCGGCGGCCACTCGCAATTTGCCCAAGGCGCTGCCCCAGCCGCCCACC
>JAEKMB010000280.1 GCA_019508105.1 Alphaproteobacteria bacterium | reverse complement strand
GTTTTCTTGGGGAGCCGTGCTTGCGTCCACAATGTGGCTCGCCGGAACGGTCCTCTTCAAGGTTTACGTGCGAAATTTTGGAAGCTTTGATCGGGTTTACGGCGGCCTTGGCGCAGCAATCGGCTTTATGGTTTGGATATGGCTTTCCCTTGTTATCTTGCTGCTGGGTGCGGAACTGAATTGCGAGATTCAGCGTCATAATGGTTGAACGTGCTTTATCTTCGGAGCGCGACTTGCCTACCGCCCTTTCCAGTGGAAATATTTCACCGCCTGCTCACCGCCCAGGGCGATGGAGACGCCCAGCACGATGAAGCCGACCTCTTTCAGGAATTTGCGCCAGTTACGGATGGGCTTGGGTTTGTGGATGTCCATTAGCGCGACTGCCCCCACAGCCTTATATTTCAGGCCATTGAGACAGACGTGAACCCACTAGCAACATGGGCGCGATTTTCGAACCGAATAGGGCGTATTCCAGGGGTTCTAAGCATCGGGACGGACGCTGTTCTGGGCGCTTATTTCACCGGAAAGGCGTCCGCCGCTAATGTCCGCTTTGGGTCAGAAGCAGCCATTGAGCTGACCGGTGACGAATGACCGCTTTTGACCCAAAGCGGACATTCGCCGGCAGTTCTACAGATGTAAGCCGGGGCTTGGACCAGCCCGGCGGCCTCCCGTCCTTCGAGGCGGCTAGCTGTTGAACAAATCCCGAACGGTTGCCCTTCGACCCAAGCAGGAGCCATTTTTGGAACCCGCCGGAAACCCGCGAGTTCCAGCAATTACGGTCATCCTGCCGGCCAGAACGGGATGGCGAGGCCCTTTGCGAGGTAGGGGAAGATATCGAATGGCTAACGACCTTGTCGAAGAGTCAGAGCTGGAAAAAGCGGAGCGGATTTCTACAGGCAGCGAAGGGCTGGACGCTATCCTCGGGGGCGGGTTGGACCCTAACCGGACCTACCTGTATGAGGGAAAGCCCGGGACCGGAAAAACGACAGTCGCGCTTCAGTTCCTTTTGGCGGGAGCACGGCAGGGTGAACGGGTTCTCTACATTACGCTTTCGGAAACGAAGACGGAATTTGAACTTGTCGCACGGCGTCATGGCTGGTCGCTTGAAAACATCAATCTCTTCGAATTAATTCCGCCCGAATCTACGTTGGATCCCGAAAATGAACTGACAGTTCTGCATCCCGCCGAGGTTGAACTTACTGAAACCACGAAACTTATCTGCGACCGTGTGTCAGAAATAAACCCGTCTCGCGTGGTGTTGGATAGCCTGTCTGAACTTCGACTGCTGGCACAAAGCCCCTTGCGGTATCGGCGGCAAGTACTCGCTCTCAAGCATTTTTTTGCCAACCGAAAATGCACTGTGGTCCTGCTTGACGACTTAACGGCCGCTGAAAATGATCTGCAGCTGCACTCCATTGCACATGGAGTAATAATGCTGGAACAGCTCGCGATTGACTACGGTGCCGAGCGGCGAAGGCTGCGAGTAGTTAAAATGAGGGGCATCAAATTTTGCGGTGGCTTTCACGATTTCACGATCGAAAAGGGTGGGCTAGCAATTTATCCAAGATTAATCGCAGCGAACCACCAGAAGTCTTTCCTGGCGGGCTACACATCAAGTGGTAATCCGGAGCTCGATAAACTTCTGGGGGGCGGTCTTGAACGAGGAACGAACGTTTTGCTCATGTGGTCGGCTGGAGTGGGAAAATCATCGTTGGCATTGACCTATGCAATTGCAGCTGCTGAGCGCAAAGAAAAAGCGGCATTTTTTGCCTTCGATGAAGGCCGTGGCACGGTTGAGGCAAGAGCCAAATCCTTGGGCCTGCCTCTGCAAGAAGCACTGCGAGACGGCTACATACGATTCCAACAAGTGGATCCGGCGGAATTGTCGCCAGGGGAGTTTTCCTCGAACGTTCGACACAGCGTCGAAGTAGACGGCGCGAGGATCGTCATTATTGATAGCCTCAACGGGTATCTAAATGCCATGCCTGATGAGCGCTTTTTGATCCTGCAAATGCACGAGCTGCTGAGTTATCTCGGGCACCAAGGAGTCCTAACCATTCTGGTTCTAGCACAACACGGGTTGGTTGGGCCGGCGGAGACGCCTCTTGATATCAGCTACTTGAGCGACGCAGTAATGCTTTTGCGTTATTTTGAGGTGAATGGAACCGTAAGGAGGGCGCTCTCGGTCGTAAAAAAACGCACCGGCGACCACGAGCACACGATCCGCGAGTTTCGGCTGGGTCCGACGGGCATAGCGTTAGGCCCTCCGCTGACGCAGTTCAGCGGAATCTTTGCCGGTACCCCGACCTACACCGGCGGCACCTCACCGACCCAATCCCCTGATTCATAATGGCCGAGCCTGATCAGAATGACGCTCGGGTCTTAGTCAGCGCGCCCATCGGACGAGATGCGCTCACTTCAGCGACCCTTCTACAACAGGCAGGGCTCCCGGCCGTTATCTGCGGGGACTTGGACGAGCTTTTGCGACAACTCACACTGGGCGCTGCAGCCGTGCTTGTTGCGGAAGAAGTTTTATTCGGAAAAAACATGAAGAGCTTGTGCGAATGGATCGAACGCCAAGGCCCATGGTCGGATATTCCTTTTGTTGTGCTCACCAGCCGCCAACAACGGACACAGGTATCCAAGTGGCGTGATGGCCTCGTCAGCGGCCTTCGCAACGTGACCATGCTGGAGCGTCCCATTCAAAGCATCACCCTCACCAGCACCATGCACGCGGCTGTGCGAGCTCGACTGCGGCAATACGAGGTGCGCTCCCTTCTGGAAGATCGAGAACGAACAGCGCATGATTTGGAGGCATTGGTCACTCTCCGCACGAGTGAACTTGAAAAGGCCAATACAGAGCTGCGCGCGCAAATGGCCGAGCGTGTGCGCATGGAAGAAACCGTTCGCCAGGCTCAAAAGATTGAGGCCTTGGGGCAGCTCACCGGTGGCATCGCGCATGATTTTAATAACCTGCTCATGGTTATCACAGGCGGTTTAGACATGCTTGGCCGCACAACGGACCCGAACAGAAAAAAGGTGCTAATCGACGGTATGCGCCAAGCCGCACAGCGCGGTGCCGGCCTCACCCGGCAGCTTTTGACTTTTTCGAGGCGGCAATCTTTGCGCCCACAAACGATAGACATCGCTAGACAAATTGGTGGTATGCAAACGTTATTGGACCGTAGCTTAAGGGGTGATGTCCACGTTGCCTTACAATTTGCCCCGGACCTGTGGCCAGTCGAAGCGGACCCCGGCGAACTCGAGTTCGCGGTTTTAAACCTCGCGGTGAACGCCCGTGATGCGATGCCGGCCGGCGGCACAATCACAATACGCGCTGACAACGCGCCTGATCAATCAGGAAAGGATTTTGTGAGACTGTCTATAATTGATACTGGCAGCGGGATGTCTCCCGAGGTCAAAGCCCACGTTTTCGAGCCCTTTTTTACTACTAAGGAGGTCGGAAAAGGCTCGGGGTTGGGGTTGGCACAAGTGCACGGCTTTGCCTTGCAATCCGGGGGAGCGATTCAGATTGAATCAGAGATAGGTTGCGGTACGAAGGTGAGTATTCTTCTGCCTAGATCGCACGCGAGTCCCGCAGAAACTAATCGGCTTGATGAAGTGGACTTGCAAGGCGTCGCCGCCCGTCAACGAGGCACCGTGCTTCTCGTTGAAGATGATGCCGAGGTTTCGGCTTTAGTCACTGGCATGTTGAGTGAACTAGGTTTTGACGTGGTTCGGACGGCGAACGCGGCAGCAGCCCTCGGCGCCCTGGCCGACGGGCGCCATGTGGATGTGGTCTTGTCGGATATCATGATGCCGGGTGGAATGGATGGTGTCGCACTTGCACGGCAAATCCGTATGAGGCGGCCCGGTCTGCCCGTGCTTTTGACGAGCGGCTATGCGCCCGCGTTTCAAAGTGCGGCAATAGCGGAAGGCGTTCAGGTCCTTTCCAAGCCCTATCGATTGAACGACTTAGCGGCTGCGTTGGCAGAGGCACGCCAACCTGGCCTGGTATTGAACGAGGCCCGTGTCGAAAGTTAAGCGGCCATTTCAAGACCTGATTACGCTGGCGCCTGTTTGGAAGATTATGTCCGCTATTGGCGCTAAGCAGACATTGGGTTTGCCCGGGTCGAACGGCGGCGACTGACCAAAAGCGGGGATTGATGGGTTTTTCGGAGCAATTTAGTCTGCTTCAATGCCCAGACCCTACGACCTGACAGACTTCCAAAAATTCCTTGTTGCCAACGCTACGGCCCAGTCCCACCTGTCCCATGAGCTGGCTTGTTTAGAGCGGGACCAGTCCGAAGAAGCTACGCGGGTCCGGATAGCTGCTATCAGGGCCAAATTGGCGGCCCTCCGGGTTGAAGCGAGGATGCGTCTGAAAGAAGAAAAAGCTCATGCCCAAGAGGCCTAATGGCCAGAAAAGTTGACTTTGGCGCTGTCTAGGAACTCTTTCCAAGGTTTGTTCGTTGCCGCACATTCCCCAGGAAGGTGGCACGCATTGAAAAAGGTTGAGGAATATCGCCAGAAGGCGGCCGAATGCCGCGCGCTGGCGGAAAGAGGACCAAACTCGGAAGTCCGGGGGCATTACCGGGCTTTGGCTGAAATGTGGGACAAGCTGGCCACGGAACGGATGGAGTTCTTCGTGGACAACAAATCAGGGACGGACTCGTAAGCCATGCCTATAGGCGCATAACGGACACTGCCAGAATGTACGCTATTGGCGCAAAGCGGACATGGGGCTGACCAGGGCGGAATGGCGCCTCCTGACCCAAAGCGGACAATCGCCGCAGTTCTACAGATGAACGCCGGGGCTTGGACCAGCTGCTTTTCGGCCCGCATCTTCTGGAGCGGCATATTGTCGGCGCTAGTGGCATACTGGCCCATTTCGCCATCGAGGCCGCAAGGCTACTAACTAACGCAATACGAGTTTCGCGCCTCACATCCGCCGGCGCCACTTGCTGCGGGGCCAGCTCTGGCGGATGCGGCTGATGTTCTGGGGCGCCGCCGCGGCGGTGGGCCTGATCAGCGTTGACCAGGATTACTAAGCGCGTCTCACTTCAGCTCGAAGAAATATGTCCGGTCCGCGCCAGCGGTCTCCTCCCCGTGGTCCACGGTGTGGCGCGGAACGAACGTGATCCGTGGTTTCTGACCTGTGAAGGCGACGGCCACAGCATCCATTTCATGCCGGTGCGCCGGCGGCTGAGTATCCTGCGCGGCAATGTCCTCCCAAATGACCAAGCGGTCGGTCTCGCGGACCTTCCTGCCGAGCCCTTCGGAAGCGGTGTCCGCGGCGCCCACCGGCGCGGCTTCCTTAAGCTCAAGGAACACCGCCCGCAGCGGCTCCGCGCTCGCCCCTTCTTCACTGTGCGTGACGCCCGTGCGGAAGAAGAAAGTATCCCAGGCGCTGGTGTGGGTTGGCGAACGCACGCCTTCCGGAGACACAACGACCCGGTCGCCGCTGGTGTAATAAACGCCGGCATA
>JAEKMB010000279.1 GCA_019508105.1 Alphaproteobacteria bacterium | reverse complement strand
ATGACTATATCGTGGCCATGCTACGCGGGATTGTGGGTTTTGAACTGCGCATTGACAGCCTGTAAGGCAAATACAAGCTCAGCCAGAACCGCGATGCCGCCGACCGCGCGGCGGTGCGGGACGCCTTTGCGCGCGAAGACCGGCACGATCTTTCCGGGCTGATGGAATGAAAGCCTGGACCGGTTATGCGGCGTTGCTGCTTCTGGGTGCAGCACTGGATATTACGGTGCGGCTGTTTCCGGCCGACCTGCTGGTCTGGCTGCCCTGGGAGTTTTCCTGGCCGGAATATCTCGCCACGGCGTTGACCTTGGGATGGTTCTTTCGTGGGTTGAAGGTCCTGCCCAAGGCGCAGCATCCGCCGCTGTGGCGCAGCTTCTGTTTTGTCGCCGGGGTGGCCAGCTTCTGGATCGTGCTGCAGACCCGTATCGATTATTACGCCCAGCACATGTTTTTCGTGCATCGGGCGGCGCATTTTGTGCTGCATCATTTCGGCGCCTTCTTCATTGCGCTGGGGATGAGCGGGCCGTTGTTGTGGGCCGGCATGCCCGGCTTTCTCAAGCCCGTCATCGCTTCACGGCCGGTGCAGGCGACCTTGGCCTTCCTGCAAAATCCGGTGACGGCGCCTTTCCTGTTTGTCGGGTTGCTCTATTTCTGGCTGATCCCGCAAATCCATACCCGGGTGATGCTGGATGCCAATCTGTACGAGTTGATGAACTGGACCATGGCGGTCAATGGCGTGATGTTCTGGTCGCTGATCCTGGATTCGCGCGCCAAGCCGCCGGCGCGGCTGTCGCACCTGATGCGCGCCCTGCTGATCCTGGTGATCGAGTTGCCGCAGATGGTGCTGGGCGCCATCCTGTCACTGACCGAGCACGACATCTATCCGGTCTATATGATCTGCGGCCGGGTGCTGGACATGACGGCGCTGAATGACCAACATTATGGCGGTTTGATCATCTGGCTGCCGGGAACTTTGACCAGTTTTGCGGCCATGATCGTGGTGTTGGTCACCATGCGGATGAATGAGGAGAAAGCGGAACGTGAAGCGGCTTAGTCTTGCAATCCTGCTGCTGTCGGCGAGTTATGCCCAGGCCGCGCCATTGGACATTTCCGGCGCCTGGTTCCGCGCTTTGCCGGGCAAGCTGCCGGCCGGCGGTTATTTCACTGCCCAGAATAACAGCCGCCGCGACATCGCCATCACCGGCGCGCGGTCCGAGGCTTGCGGCATGCTGATGATCCACCAATCCTCCAACAAGGGCGGCATGAGCGGCATGGACATGATGGAGACGGTCAAAGTGCCGGCGGGCGGGCAGGTCAGCTTCGCGCCTGGCGGCTATCACCTGATGTGCGAAGGCGCAAAAATGAAGATCGGCACCAGGATACCGGTGCTGATCAATCTGTCGGACGGCACCAGCGTGGCGGTGGCCTTCGACGTCCGGGGCGCGACCGGCAAATAACCGGTTCCTCTTTGCGGCAAGCCACTGCTATGGTCATCCGGGGGGGAGCGTGACCAAGCCGGAAGATCAGGTTTTTGCCAAATGTGCGGCGCGGCTGATCCCGTTCCTGATGCTGCTTTATTTCGTCAATTATCTGGACCGGGTGAATGTCGGCTTTGCGGCGCTGACCATGAACCGTTACCTGGGCTTTTCGCCCTCGATCTATGGCGCGGCCGCCAGCGTCTTCTTTATCAGTTATGCGCTGTTCCAGATCCCCGCCACCATCTTCGTGGAATGGCTGGGCCATAGGCGCGCCATTTGCCTGGTGATGGCGGTCTGGGGTGCAGTTTCCGCAGCCACCTCGCTGGTCAGCGAACCTTACGGATTCTATGCCGCGCGTTTTCTGCTGGGGGTGGCGGAGGCGGGATTTTTTCCGGGCATCATCCTTTACCTGACCTTCTGGTTTCCCCGCGAATATCGCGCCCGCTTCACCGCCATCTTCATGGCAGCCATTCCGCTGTCCGCGACCTTTGGCGGGCCGCTGTCCGGCCTGCTGCTGGGCCTGGATGGCGCCCATGGCTTGCGCGGCTGGCAATGGCTGTTCCTGGTGGAAGGGCTGCCGGCCTGTGCCCTGGCCCTGGTGGTGCTGAAATTCCTGCCGGACGGCCCCGCCCAGGCCAGCTTTCTATCAGACACGGAAAAACAGGCTATCGCCGCGCGCCTGGCCGCGGAACGGCCGGCGGTGCCCACAAGTGTCTGGCCGGGGATTTTCGATCTGCGTGTGCTGCTCCTGGGCCTGACGGGGACCGGCATCAACTCTGCCGTCTTTGGCACCCAGCTTTGGATGCCGCTGATCGTCAAATCACTGGGATATTCCAACCTGGAGACCGGCTTCATCATTGCCGTGCCCTGGATGTTGGGAATTGCCATCATGGTGCTGGTGGGCCGTTCCAGCGACCGGCGGGGGGAGCGGGCCTGGCATGTCGCCATATCCTTGGGGATTGCCGTATGCGGTTTCATTATCGCTGCGATGGCGTCCGATCCCTATGTGGAGATCGCCGGGCTTTGCATCGTCGTGATGGGGATCGTCGGCCATTATGGTCCCTACTACACTTTGGCCTCGTCCTTCTTCGCAGGCCGGGCGGCGCCGGCCTCCATCGCGGCGGTAAACCTGATGTGCACCGGGCTGGGCGGCTTTATCGGGCCCAATCTCATCGGTCTGCTCAAGCAGAGCACCGGCGGTTATGCCGCCGGCATGCTGGCGCTGGCGGGCGGGCTGGTGATCTCCGTTACCCTGGTGCTCACCCTCCGCCGGGTGATGGCGGCGCGGGCGGTTTAACGCGCGTCTTCGGCTTGAAGTTCTTCGAAGGAGACATGGCATGACCCGCCATGCTTCTGGAAATAGCGCTGGTGGTTTTCCTCGGCCTTCCAGAAGGTGGGGGCCGGTTCGATCTGGGTCACCACCGGCTTCTTCCACTTGCCCGACGCCTCGACCCTGGCCTTTTCCTCGGCGGCGATACGGGCCTGCTCCGGGCCATGGGTGAAGATCACCGAACGGTACTGGGTGCCGAAGTCCGGCCCCTGGCGGTCCTTCTGGGTGGGGTTGTGCATGCGGAAGAAGAGCTGCACCAAACTCGCATAAGAGACCTTGGCCGGATCGAACGTCACCTCGACCACCTCGGCATGATAGGTGTCGCCGCTGCAAACTTGTCGGTAGGTGGGGTTGTCGCTGCTGCCGCCGGCATAGCCGCTGACCGCATCGATCACGCCGGGGACCTGGCGGAAGAAGTCCTCCACCCCCCAGAAACAGCCCGCGCCGAACAGTGCCTTTTCCATGATCCTGTCTCCGCTTTTCACAGCCGATAATACGCGTGGAACGCATGCCGGTTACATCCCGTCCGGCAGCGGTTATAGAGGCGCATGGTACCGCCCGAGTCCTCTTATGTTTCGCGTGTCATCCGGCCGGTTGCCGGGACTTACAGCTTCGCAAACTGCTTGAGCCTTTCGCTCTATCTTGTTGTCTGGACAGGGATTGTCGGGACAGGGCGGGGCGCATGAAGGTCGTCATCATCGGCGCCGGGGTGGCGGGCTTAGGGATCGGCTGGCGGCTGCTACAAGCGGGCTGCGCCGTCACCATTCTGGAACGGGCGCAAGCCGGCGGCGGCGCCAGTTGGGCCGCGGCCGGGATGCTGGCGGTCACGGCAGAACTGGAAGATGCCGCCGAGCCGGAGCGCACCCTGGCGCTTCGGGCCAGTGCCCTGTGGCCGGGCTTCGCGGCCGAGCTGGAAGCGGCCAGCGGACGTTCCCTATTCCTCAACGCGGGTGGGGCGCTACTGCTGGCCGGGGACGGTGCCGAACTGGCAGTGATGCAGGCCCGTGCCGAAGGGGAGCTGCGGATCGTGGACGCCGCCGATGCCCGGGCTCAGGTGCCGCTGCTTGGCGACAATCTGGGCGGGCTGTGGTCGCCGCATGAAAGCCATGTCGACAATCGCGCCTTGGGCGAAGCCCTGACTATCGCCTTCCTCAAGGCGGGCGGGCTGCTCTATCCCAATGAGGCGGCGGTGAGGATCGAGGAACGGGGCGGGCGGGCCAGCGCCGTCCTCACGCCTTACGGCCGTTATGATGCCGATGCCGTGCTGGTGGCGGCCGGGGCCTGGAGCAGCCTGCTGGACCAGATCCCCATCGTGCCGGTGAAGGGCGAAGTCATTGCCCTGATGCCGCCCACCAGCGCCGCGCTGCCGGGACCGGTGGTGTGGGGCGAGCATGTCTATTGTGTGCCCCGGCCGCATCTGGGCCGGCTGCTGGTGGGGGCGACGGTCGAGGAAGCCGGGTTCGATACCAGCCCCACGGTGGCGGCGCGCGATCACTTGCGGGCTAGCGCCGAAAAGCTGATGCCGTCGCTCAGGGGCTGGACCCTGTCGGACCATTGGGCCGGTCTCAGGCCCAAGAGCCCCGACGGCTTGCCGCTGCTGGGCCCGACCGCTACAGCCGGATTGTTCGTGGCGGGCGGCCAGTACCGCAACGGCATCCTGTTCACCCCCGCCATCGCCGCCGAGATGGCGGACTTGATATTGGGGAAGTCCCAGGTGATCCCGGCCTTTGATCCAAGGAGATTTGCATGAGTGACTTTGTCGTTGATCCGGTGATCGCGGGCCTGACCCAGACCATCACAGACTGGCCGCTGAGCCGTCTCTTTGTCTTCAATGACTCCCGCTATCACTGGGGGCTTTTAGTGCCGCGTCGGCCCAATATCGTAGAGATGTGCGACCTGTCGAAGGACGACCAGGTCCAGATGATGGCCGAGATCGTCAAGCTGTCGAACATCATCCGCACCCTGCCGGGGGTGGAGAAGCTCAATGTCGGCAATCTGGGCAATATGGTGCTGCAGCTCCATGTCCATGTGATCGGCCGGTTCAAGGGCGATCCGGCCTGGCCGGGACCGGTCTGGGGCCACTCCAAGCCGGTGCCGTGGGAAGGCCCCGCTCCCCTGATTGCCGCGGTAAGCAATAGTTAACCATAAAGGGGCAAAACGGCCCCATGCAGGCAGAAGCCGCATCTTCACTTAGTGCCTCTTTGGGCGCAGAACGCGTCGTGGCCGCGCTGAAAAGCGCCGCCGCCGCGACAGGATCGGATTTCCATTATCTGCTGGGCACCGCCATGCGCGAGTCCAGCCTCAAGCCCATGGCGCAGTCGGCCAACTCCTCGGCGGCCGGGCTGTTCCAGTTCATTGACCAGACCTGGCTGGGGCTGGTGAAGACCCATGGCGCCCAGCACGGCCTGGCCAACTATGCCGCCGCCATCAGCAAGGACAGTGACGGGCGCTATTATGCCGAGAGCGGGACAAAGGCGTCCATCCTGGCGCTGCGCAAGGACCCGGAAACCGCCGCCCTGATGGCCGGCGAATATGCCAAGTCCACCCAGGGCACCATGCGCGCGGCCCTGGGCCGCGACGTCTGCGGCGGCGAACTCTATGCCGCCCATTTCCTGGGCGCCGATGCGGCCTGCAAGTTGATCAAGATAGCGGCCAGCGAGCCCGGCGCGAGCGCCGCCGCGCTGTTTCCT
>JAEKMB010000278.1 GCA_019508105.1 Alphaproteobacteria bacterium | reverse complement strand
GCAACACCGGGCCGGCCGCGCGGGGTTCAGGTTGTTGCGCCCACCACGAGCTCGAATCCGATATCGACCGTGGTCGAAGGACCGCCCGAAAGCAGCAGATTGGCGCCCGCCATACCCATGGTGATCCGGGGCGTGCGGATGGTGGAAAGAGGCTGGGGCGTCAGCCGGGTGATTTCCAGGCCGTTATAGCCGAACAAGGCCAGATCGGAGGGAATCGCGATGTCATGGTCTAGGCAATAGAAATACCCGCCCAACGCCAGATCATCATTCGAGAAATAGATCGCATCCAGTCCGGATTGCCGTTTCAGCAGCCGCTCCAAGCCCATTCGTCCGCCTTCGACCGACGAACCGCCGCTGGGATGAAACTCCTGGTCCACAAAGCTCAGGCCATTTTCGCGCATCACGACCTGAAAGCCTTCCAGCCGCTTTCCGGCACGGATATCGACCCTGATGTCGTGACCGACATAGCCGATACGCCGGTAGCCCCGCGCCAGAAGATGCTCGGCGCTTTTGCGGCCCGCCATGCGCTGGGATGACCCCACCACAATGTCGATGCCCTCCCCGTCGATATCGAGAAGCTCCACCACCCGCACGCCGCACCCTTTGAGCATCGCTCTGGCACGAGCGGTGTGTTCCAGCCCTGCCACTAGGATGCCCGCGGGCCTCCAGCTCAGCAGCGACTCGATAAGGATTTCCTCGCGCAAGGGGTCATAGTTGGAAACCCCGATTACCGGCTGGAATCCGGCTTCCTCCAGCACCATGTTCACGCCGGCGAGAACCTCCGGTACCACGGTGTTGCCGACCGACGGGATGACGATGCCGATCAGCTTGGACGTCATCGATGCCAGGGTGCCGGCGATCCGGTTGGGCACATAGTTCAATTCAGCGGCGGCCTTGAGGATCTTGTCGCGTGTCGCCTGCGACACCGATCCCTGATTGCGCAGCACCCTCGAAACAGTGCTTTCGCCGACGCGGGCGCGCTGGGCGACATCGGTGATGGTGACGATCCGGGCGCGGTCGCCATTTGCGGCCGGCTCCGTTTGGAGGGACGGCGTCAGCTCCTTTTCCACCGCCGGATGCCTTTTGCCTTTTTGGGCGCGGCGCTGGGATGAGGCGTTTTGCTTTTTTTGCCCGGGCTTTTGCATCACATGTTGCGAGCGTTTCGAGCGGAGCGGAGCATCGGCTCAAGCTAGCACAAAGTTCCCTCCGCCAACACAGGCGGGTGGCGCACCGCTATATGCGGCGGACATGAAAGACGACACCCGGTTCGCCCTTGACCTTAAGGATGAATTTGTCGGCGTTACCAGTAACGGTCACCAGATAAGTGCCGGCAGGCCTGTTCCATTTGGCGAAAACAAGGTCGGATTCTTCCTGGCGATAGGTCTGGCCGTTCTTCAGGACCACGGTGAAGGTCCCATCCCGTGCAAATCTGTAGGATTCCATCGGCACGTCGTTGGCAAAAGGCTTGGATGAGCCCAGAACATCGGCGACAAAGCCGCGCGATTTTTGCGGCGGCGCGTAGCGGTTGGCATCAGGACCGAGATAGCCGGCGCCAGGCGGGGGGACCAGCCTGGTCTGGGCCGGCGGTGCCGGTGCCAGCCCCAGCGTCGCGCGCATGGGCTGGGCGGAGCCATAAAAACAATCCAGCCATGTGCGATTGTCCGCGATCCCGCTGCAACGGGCAGCACCCGACATCACTTCGTCCCGTATGGGCTCGGCAATCGCGCCTTGCGTCAAAAGGGCGAGCCCAACCAGAAGAAATCCGCAGCGCATGATCAGATCCCCCAATGTTGCAGCGCTTTTGGTAAGCCATGTCATGCGGTCAGACAACCAAGATCGGGGGAAAGCCATATTCGACCCGGTCAGCACGACGCCCCGTCCTTGCGGCTGCCCGTTGCCATTGGGCCGGAGCCCTGAAACATTATCGCCGCAACCCCGGCGCCGCGCCCGAGAGTCCCATGCCAGACACAGAACCCAAGATCCGCAAGTCGTTGATCTCCGGCCGCGAGATTTTCGTTTGTGACAACGTCATTGACCCGATGATGGTGAAACAGGTCGCCACCCTCGCCCGAACCTTGCATTATTTGCGCAAGGAAAAGAGCCGGCCCGGCGTGCCCGGCCTTGCCGCGGTTGCCGAGATTCCGGCGGAGCGGATTGCGGTGGACCCTTTTCTCTGCAGCTTGAAACAGGCGGTTGAAAGATTGTTCCCGGACGAACGGTTTTCCGATCAGCGGGCCTATGTCAATTGCAGTGTCTATGGCGACAGTTACTATCTTCACCGTGATGCCGCCGCTCATGACCAACATGTCACGGCGCTCTATTATGCCAATCTGGAATGGCAGCCCGATTGGGGCGGTGAAACCATTTATTACAACGACGACGAGGATGCCGAACTTGCGGTCACCCCGCGACCGGGACGCCTGGTGATCGCGCGCGGCGCAGTGCTGCACCGGGGCAATGTGCCGTCGCGCCAGTGCTATGAGGAACGTTACACGCTTGCTTACAAGTTGAATTCCTTGGGCGCCGCACCGGCTTAATGTCCGGCCGGCAAGGAAAAGGCGATCACCTCGTCTGCGCTGGCCGGCACCCCGGCATTGTTGCCGCCGGTGGCGACCACCGCGATGAATTGGCGCCCGTCTTTTGCGCGATAACTGACCGCGCCGGAGGAAGCGGTGGCCGGAAGCTTTGCCTCCCACAACAATTTTCCTGTCATGACGTCGAAGGCCCGGAAGCGGCTGTCATCCGTGGCGCCGATAAAGGCCAGCCCTCCACCGGTTACCATGGGATTGCCAAGATTGATCCGGCCCGTGTCGCGCCGGTCGACCGGAACATCGTCACTGACGCCGAGGGGAACCTGCCATTTGATCTGGCCGGTATTGACGTCCACGCCGGTGAATTGCCCCCAAGGCGGGGCGTTGCAAGGCTGCCGCGTCCTGGGATTCCAGAAATACAGATATCCATCCTTCATGCCATAGCTGCCGTCCGGGCGCGCCGTCATCGTCGCCAAAGCCGCGAGGTTGTTGGTATTGACCACCAGCATGCCCCGGCCTGGGTCAAAGGCCGCGCCACCCCAATCCACGCCGCCCAGGCTGCCCGGAAAGCTTGCCACCGCGGAATCCGTCCGCAGCGGCTGGAACGGCTTGGAAGAAACCACATGCTTGTCGGCGATCAGTTTCTCGCAATAGGACTTCAGCTCCGCCGTCACATCGGCGACATCGCCGGCATCGTAGCTGAGCTTTGCCAGGGGCGGTGTCACGGACATGGGCTGGGTTGGCCAGGGCTGCTCGCCCGGGATATCGGTATCGGTTGGGACCGGCACTTCCTTCACCTCGAACAGCGGGCGCCCCGTGACCCGGTCGAGCATGAAGAGAAGGGCGCTCTTGTTCATCACGGCAATGGCGGGAATGGTTTTGCGGGCGCGCTTCACCTCGATCAGATTGGCGCTGGGCAAATCGAGATCCCAGATATCATGATGCACGGTCTGGAAGTGCCAGCGATATTTGCCCGTCCTGGCATCCAGGGCGACAATGGAATCGCTGAAAAGATTTTGGCCAGGGCGGTCGGCGCCCCAGCGATCGAAGGTCGGCGCCGCCACGGGCAGATAGACGATGCCGCGCTTTGCATCACCGATCACCGTGGTCCAGACATTGACGCCGGAGCGGCGCTTCCAGCTGTCGCCCTCCCAGGTGCCAAAACCGGGTTCACCGGGCTGCGGGATGGTATGAAACGTCCATAACCGCTTGCCGGTGCGCACGTCGAAGCCGCGCACGTCACCTGCGGTGCCAAGCACCGGCGCTTCCTGTACCCGGCTGCCGGCCACGATCACATCTCCCAGCACCAGTACAGGAGAGGAGAAACCGAAAAAGCCGTTGGGAAATCCGTTCAGCACATCGGACGTTTTGAGGCTGATGGTTCCCTTGTCGCCGAAGCTCTGGACCGGCTCGCCGGTGGCGGCATCGAGCGCGATCAGGTTGCCGGCCCGGGTCGCAACAATCAGACGGGGCTTGGCGCCGCGCGTGCCCGGCCAATAGGCGATGCCGCGAGTCGCGGGGCCATCATTTGCCGGCAGGTCGTAGGCCCAGACCTCGGTCCCCTTGCTGGCGTCAAGAGCGACAATCCGCCGGTAAGGCGTTGCCAGGATCATCAGCCCGTTCACCACTAACGGCGTCATTTCCGACCCGATATATCTCGAGTTCGGCCGTCCCCGTTCCGGATTGGGCGCCTGGGGATTGGCCGCCGCCACGTCCAGGCTCGCGGGGCGCATGTGAAAGCTCCAGGCCGGCGCCAGATCATGAATATTGTCCGGCGTGATCTGTTTCAGCGGGGAAAAGCGCATGTTCCCCGTATCCTGACCGTAGCTTCTCCATTCCTGAGCCGGATCGGCCGCCCGGCTGGGCACGACGGGCAGGCAGGCAAACATGGCGCAGCCGCCACAGAACAGCCATTTGGCGACAGCAGCGATGCGATAGCGACAGGAAACAGGCATCTTCACTCTCTGTTTGGGAAAACTTGGGTCAGCTGAAACTGGGCAATTTTCAGCCACGCGATCAACGTGGGCCGGCACGCTCTCTGTTTTCCTTGCTCAGCATGTAAGCTTTCTTGCTTTCGAAATCCCGTGCGATTCCGACGACCATGAATTCCAGGCCGTTTTGTCCGGTAGCAGCGAAGCTGCGGCTTTCGTCTAACGCCGCAGGCACCGCATCTCCAGCATGAATGTTTACGGTCTCTCCATTTATGGTCGCAGTGCCCTCCCCGCTCATTACATAATACACTTCGGCCATGTCGCGCTTGATGACGGGTCCTGCACTGGTACCCGGCGGCAACAGCAAATGGTCGACATAAGACCAGGTCGTATAAAAGGCACTGGGGTCCAGTCCCCGGTGATACATCGCCACGCCCTTGCCACCTTCGAAGGCCGGCATGGGCTTGTCGAGCGAGCGGTCCAGATTCATATGCATGAATTGCGGGATGGCATCCTTGGGCGCGCCGACCCGGCCGTCATCCAAATTCCAGGCATCATAATAACCGGGCAACAATCCCACATTGATGTTCATCCACTGCACCGGCCGCGCCGACTGGTTGGTGATGGCGTGATTATGGCCCAGGCGGGCCACCGCGCCGGCGGGCCCTTTCAACAGTGAAGCGCGGCTGTCGATCGAAAACTCCGCCTCGCCATCCAGAATGACAAACATCTCCTCGCAATAATTGTGGAAATGCTCGCCGATGCCGCCACCGGGCGGCAGCACCCCCCGATGCAGAAACAGCAGATTGACCCCCAGATTGAACTTGGCGGTTTTTCCGCGGCCATCGAACAGCGCCATGTAATTCATCGGCCCCGAACCGTTATGCACCGAAGGATGCGGCGGGTAGTCGGGACCCGCGCCATGCGCGATGCGCTCGGCCAGCGGAACATGAGTGTGCGACAAGGGGCTGGAGGCGGCGTAGGGATCGGCCGGGAAGCTCATCGGCGGCGCCTGCGCGATACCAGGCGCCGACCACAATGCGAGCAATCCCGCCAAGG
>JAEKMB010000277.1 GCA_019508105.1 Alphaproteobacteria bacterium | reverse complement strand
GCGGGCCCGCCGCCGACCAAGGCATGGTGCTGGCCGATGACGAATCCCGGCTGCGGCTGGCATTGAAAGATTTGCCGGCCGACCAGATCCAGGTGGTGGAATTGTCCTTCTTCGCCGACAAGCCGCACAGCCAGATCGCCACGGAGCTGGGCATCCCCTTGGGCACGGTCAAGTCGCGGCTGCGGCTGGCCCTGTCGCGGCTCAAGCGCGCGCTGGGAGAGATGCAATGATCCATCATCATCCCGGCGAGGAACTGCTGCTGGCTTATGCCAGCGGTGCCGCCGATGAGGCGCTGAGCCTGGTTATGGCCACCCATATGAGCTATTGCGCCGCCTGCCGCGCCAAGGCCGCAAAGCTGGAAGGCCTGGGCGGCGCATTGCTGCAGGAACTGCCGCCCGCTTCCTTGAAGGATGGCGCGCTGAATAACGTGCTGGCGCGTCTGGACGCCGTTAAGCCTTATGAGCGCCCGCAGCGGCCCGCCGGCCGCGATGGCACGCCCGCGGTGCTGCGCAGCTATCTCGGCGGCGACCTCAGCACGGTGCGCTGGCGGCGCATGGGTCCGCGCCTCAGCTATGCGCCGCTGTTCCAGCGGGGCCAGGTCCGCGCCCGGCTGCTGCGCGGCGTCCCCGACGCCGATAGCGGGCCGCACAGCCATGACGGTGCCGAATATACCGTGGTGCTGCAGGGTGGTTATACCGACCTGACCGGCAATTACGGTCCCGGCGACCTGCAGGTGATGGAAGACGGCATGTCCCACAATGTGGTGGCCGATCCGGGCGAGGACTGCATCAACCTGGCGGTGACCACCGGCCGGCTGAAGTTCGACAGCCTGCTGCAAAGGATTGCGGCCCCCCTGTTCGGCTTCTAAGTCGCCCCCACCGGCCTTCGCTGGCTCGAGAGCCAGCTACGGCCACCTCCCCCCTGCAAGCGCGCTGACGCACGCCCCGGGGGAGGTTATAACGTCGCGGACATTTTGAGATGCATCCGCAATGGAACAAGTCCGCCTCGGCAATACCGGCCTGAAAGTCTCGCGCATCTGTCTGGGCACCATGACCTATGGTAGCCCCAAATGGCGCGACTGGGTGCTGGAGGAACAGGCCAGCCGGCCCTTCATCAAGCGCGCCCTGGAAGCCGGGATCACGTTCTTCGACACCGCCGACATCTATTCCAACGGCGCCTCGGAGGAAGTGGTGGGCCGGGCGCTAAAGGACTATGCCGCCAAGCGCGAGGATTATGTGCTGGCGACCAAGGTGTTCTTTCCGGTGGATGGCCGCCATGGCGGGCTGTCGCGCAAGCATATCCTGCATGCCATCGACGATTCCCTGAAGCGGCTGGGGATGGACTATGTCGATCTTTACCAGATCCATCGCTTCGATCACCGCACGCCCGTGGAAGAAACCATCGAGGCGCTGCATGATGTGGTGAAGGCGGGCAAGGCGCGTTATATCGGCGCCTCCTCCATGCATGCCTGGCAGTTCGCCAAATATCTGGCCACCGCCGACAAGATGGGGATGACCAAATTCGTCTCCATGCAGAATTTCTACAATCTGGTGTACCGGGAGGAAGAGCGGGACATGCTGCCTTTGTGCCGCGACGCCGGCGTGGGCGTGATCCCCTGGAGCCCGCTGGCGCGGGGCTTTTTGGGGCGTTCCCATGCCCATGCACTGGACAAGCAAAGCGCCCGTGCCAAAAGCGACAATATCCTGGACATGCCATTCGACGATAACGACCTGGAGACCTTGCGCCGGGTCGAAGAGACCGCCAAAAAACACGGTAAGAACAATGCCCAGATCGCCACGGCCTGGCTGTTGGCCAAGGGCATCACCGCGCCCATTGTCGGCGCCTCCAAGATGAGCCATCTGGAAGACGCCATCGCCGCGGCGGAGATCAAGCTGACAGAGGATGAGGTCGCCTATCTCGACGCGCCCTACAAGGCCAAGCCGGTCGCAGGAAATCTGCAATAGCGCGCAGCATTTTGGCTGCTGGCTAGGAGCGCCGAGCGAAGTGGACTAAACGTCCATGAGCGATGGCGTGACGACGCCAGCGGGCAAAAGGCCAGCGCTACAGCGGCCACCAATCGAGCTGGTTCTTATAAGCTTCATCCGAAGCCTTCTGCTCCCAGCCGCCGCCCAGCGCATTGTAGAGCGCCAGACTGGCTTCCAGGCGCGACAGCTTGGTCTGCACCAGGGATTGCTGGGCTTCGAACAGCAGCCGCTGGTTGTTCAGCAGCGAGACGATGTCGATGGTGCCTTCGCGATATTGCAGTTCGGAGATGCGGTAAGCTTCGGCATCGGCCCGCACCTGGATTTCCACCAGCGCCAGCTGGTCTGTAGTCGACTTGACCGTGCCCAGCGCGCTTTCCACATCGCTGAAGGCCTGGAAGACGGTCTTGCGATAGCTGGCGACCAGTTCCTGCTGCCGCGCCAGCGCCAGATCATTCTGGGCATGGATGCGGCCGCCATCGAAGATCGACTGGATGATGGAAGCGCCGATGCTGAAGGCAAAGCTCGCCGGATTGAACAGGTTGGAAAGCCGCGACACCGGGCCATAGCCGGCCTGGCCGGTCAGGCTGAGGGACGGAAAGTACAGGCTGCGCGCCGCATCCACACTGGCATGGGCGGAATAAAGGTCAGCTTCAGCCTGGGCGATGGAGGGATTGCGCAGCAAAAGCTCCGACGGCATGCCGGGCTGCACCAGCGGCGGGGTGATGCCGTCCAGATTCTGGGCCTTGATGTCATAGCCTTCCGGGGCGCGGCCAAGCAGGATCGCCAGCGAATAGCGGGCTTCCTTTTCGGACTCGATCAGGCCGGGCAGGGTGGCTTCCTGCTGTGCCACCAAGGCCTGCTCTTCGGCCAGGTCCAGGTTGGAGGAGACGCCGCTGTTCACCTTGGCCTGGGTGATGGCCAGGATGCGCTTGGCGGCGGCGATACTGGCATTGGCGATGGCGATGCGCTCGCGGAATGCCAGAATGGAGAAATACTCGTCCGCGACCTGCGAGGCGGTGGTGATGCCGGTCACGGCGGCGGCATAGCGCGAAGCACGCAGGTCTTCGCGGGCGGCGCGCAGGTCCAGATACTGAGTGCCGAAGAAGCCCTGCTGATAGCTGGCGGTCAGGCCGGCGGTGAAGGCGTTGCGGGCGCGCGGAATGGCGGAGTTGCCGCCGCTGCGGGTGGCGCCGATGGAGCCGTTCAGGCTGGGAAACAGCGCCGACAGCGCGATGCCGTCATTGGCTTCAGCCTGCAGCACGCGGGCCGCGGCCACGGCGATGTCGAGATTTTCCCTCTGTGCCGTCTCTTGCAGCGGCACCAGCTCTTGGGCGCCGTATTGGGACCACCAGTCGGCCTGCGGCCAGACCGGGGCGCTCTTGACCAGGGGCGCGGTGAAGCCGGGAGGCAGGTCGCCAGGACGGTCCAGCGGGGCGGGATTGGCGGTGCAGGCCGCCAGGCTGGCGGCAAGCACGCTGGCGCTTACGCCACGAAGAAAGGCGCCACGAAACAAGGACTTCATCGAACTCTCTTTGCCAAAATGGGGCGGCCCCGCCGCGGACTATGGATTCTTATCTCTGAAGGCCCGCTACCGGCCCCGCCCCGCAAATATGGCGGTCGGGGGCCGCTAGGCAAGGCCCAAGCTGTAAAGCTTTGTCGCACTGCACCCTTCCTACCACTCGCTATCTTGCTGTGCAAGGTACCTGCCGCCGTTTCTTGGGGACAGGTGAAATGTTCGCCGGAGTGGGGGATAAAATGAACGGCCGGACTGATGGCTCAACGTGGGGGGCACCTAAAGCCGGTCCGGCCGTCCGTGTGGCTGTATCCCTAAGGTGGAGCGCCGAACGGACACGAAGCCAAAGCCAAGCTTCCTCCCGCCGGCCCGGCAGGTGAAGAGTTGAAGCCTTTTTAAATTGTAACGGAATGTCGCCGCTGGCCCCGCCGCCAAGATCCAGCGAAACAATTTTTCATGACGGTCCGCTGCCGACAGACTGTCACCCAACCGCCCGCGCCGTGGCTCCGGTGGGCCAAAGAAAAAGGCCCGCGAGTCGCTCGCGGGCCTTGGTCCTCAATCAGATGATCTTAGTAGTAATGCGCCGAACCGGACCAGGCGGCCTTGGCGTTGTCGCTGCGCTCCATCTCGGCGCGACGCATGCGGGCATTGCGCGTGGCGATGGCGCCGCGGACGCCTTCGTCGCTGGAATAGTTGTAGCTGTGCTTCTGCTGCGCGTTGGTCGCCATCGCGGTCTGCTGCTGCGGGGCGGCGCTGGTGTCGGCGGCGAAAGCGGGCGCGGCGAACAAGGTGAGGCTCGCGGCGAGGATCAATTTCTTCATGGGCGTTCTCCTGTGCTCGTCTTTGTCTCTGCAAGACGTGACAATGAACTAGACCCGCGCCGCGTTCCGCGCAAGCCTTTGAAAATATTAATTTATTCTGCTTATTCGCTGTGCGTGACTATTTTTTGAGCCCGAAGGCCACGACATGACCGTCATGCGTTGCAACAAAAACTTTACCAAGGGCAACAACCGGTTCGCTGAAGTGCACCCAGTCGGTCAGTGCCTTGCCGCTGGACCAGAGCTGCTTTCCGGTCTCCGCGTCATAGGCATAGAGCGTCATGTTGCTGACCGGGGTGGAGCGCAGCACCGCGCTGACATCATAGGGCATGCGCGGATCGCCGGGATGGGCGCCGTTCTGCAGCGCCTGGCCGCCGGTCGAAAGCGCATAGACCACGCCGTTCGCCACCACCGGCGGATCGGGCATGATCATGTCGTTGCCGGTCCAGGCCGGTACGGCGGAAATCTTGCCCCCATCGCTCACCACCTGGAACGCCATGATGGTGCCGTTGGGGATGGGGCCGTTGGTATAGGGGAAGGTGGGCGCATCCTTGGAGGGATGGCCCTGCATCGGGAAATAGACAAAGCGCTTGCCGTTCACTTCGGCGCTGGAGATGGCGCCCCACACCCCGCGCCCCGGATCGGTGCCGGTCTTTTCGTCATTGCCCAGCCTGGGCGTTTGGAACAGCGGCGTCATGTGATTGGCACCGCCCAGATTGTTGGCGTCCAGCAGGCGCAGCACCGCTTCCTTCTGCGACACCGCCGCGATGGTCTTGCCGGCGAAGTTGAACACCACCGGCGAGGCCGAACCCGACAGGTCGTGCATCAGATTGTCCATCCAGTTGGACGGGGTGAAGCTGTCCATCAGCCGCGCCGCGCGGGGCGCCAGCTTGAGGATGCTCTCGCTGAAATCGCCGGCGGCCGGATCGTAGCGGCCGTCGCTGGTTTCCAAGAGCACGCCGCCCGGCGCGCGCGCCACGCCGCCGCGGCCCCAGGGCGCCGCCGGCCGTGCGCCGCTGGTGAAGAAATGCGTGACCACGGGATGGGCGAGGTCGCTGACATCGGCGGCATTGAGCGCGCTGGCGTCCAGCAAGGGACCGCTGCCGGCGCGGCGCAGGCCCGACATGGCGGCGGAATATTCCAGCGACGACTTGTCGGTGATCTCGCCGCAGGCGCGCCCGCTGGGGGAATAAAGCACATTGTCA
>JAEKMB010000276.1 GCA_019508105.1 Alphaproteobacteria bacterium | reverse complement strand
TTGTTGGGGATTGCACGGGATGGCTGGGGACCACGCCCGCCGCCGCCAGCCGCTGCGTCGCATTGCTGACGGGTAACAGGCTGATCCGGCCGCGACGGTCGGTATGCTCGAGCATCAGCCTGCTGCTGAAGACTGGGTTTTGGACCTTGCGCGGCGTCATGAAACATTTCCCCCTGATTCGCCGCGTTCGTTAACCCAATTATCCCTGTGCTGTTAACTTCCATTGGTATTACCCCATTACCCAAAGGTATGGGGCCGCTAAGCCATTGTCAGATCACGGAGCTTTCTATTTGGCGGCGGCACGGGCGGCCGGGGACAGGCGCGATTCCTGCCTCAATCCTGCTTGCCCCGGCGCGCGGGACTGCCCGTTCTGCAGTCCGCCGAATTTTTCGAGGTCGGTAGCATCGGTGAAGGTCACCACTGTGGCACCGTTGGGCAGACGGGCCAGCGACAGCGAGAGTGTCCGGCCGTCTGCTCGCCGGCTTGTTGCCCATTCTCCCAATTGTTCGGGCGCGGCCGAATTGACCGCGCGGGAAATAATCGCCCAGGTGGCATCCGGTCCGATGCGCCCGGAGCAAAGTTCGGCAATCTCCGCAAAGTGTGGCTGGTGGACCAGCTCGGATTCCGATAGCTGCCACATATTCGAGAACAGCGCGTTGTGGAGCACCAGACGGCCGTCGGTTCCAAAGATCGCCATACCCCGGTCAAGCGTATCGAGGGTGGCTTTCTGGACCTGGGTCAAAAGATTCAGCGAGGCCTCCAACTGCAGGCGATGGGTAACCTCCTCAATCAGGAGGAAAGAGCCTCCAGCAAGATGCGGCTGGCAGCGAATATGCAGGCTTTTGCCACCTGGAAGGTGCCAGCATTCCTCCACCGGTTTCCTATCCCCCATGGAACGAAGTTGGGCTGATTTCCAATCCTGGAAGTTTCGCTGTTCGGGAACGTTTCTTTTGTCGCGCAACAGGTCAAGAATTTCGCCATAGCTCGGCCGCTGCCTGAGCCAATCGGAGGAAAGACCCCAAAGCCCGGCATAGACGCTGTTGTAACTCACAAGGCGCTGATCCCGATCAAATATAGCGAGCGCCATGGGCAGGCGCTCGATCATGTCCTGGCTGGCTTCTTTCGCCTGCCGGGCCGCCGATTCCGTACGCACCAAGGTCGTCACATCCGCGGCGAAGCCGGCGCTACCGCGGTCCTTCAGAGGCACCACCGTCAGGGAAAAGACGTGCGGGGCGCCCTTTACCGTCCTGCATCCCCTGCCCCGCGCTGGAGCAGCGGTGTGCTCAGCCTGCGCCGTGAGCCATTGCTCCACGGCGTCCCATGCAGCGCCTGGTTCAGCAACGTCCTCCAGATCCCTGAAGCTGAGCAGGGTGAGATAAGCCTGGTTGGCCCAGCTGACCTTGCCCTCGCTGTTTTTCAGCCATGCGGGGGTGGGAAGGGCGTCGAGCATTTCCTGATAATGCAGCCGCTCCGCCGCCCCTGCCAACAGGGCTTCGCGAAAATGCCGGGCGATGTCCGCCAGTTCCTTTTCACAACGGGATTTGCGGCGAAGGTTGCGCACAATGACGAGTATCCAGCACGCCCCCAACAGCCAGAAAAGCCCGATCAAAGGCAGCGCAGAAGCGTGTTGAATCAAAGCTGGGAGCCAGCGCATCCTAGGCCTCCGCTGCCAAGGCCCGAAGCGCGCCCATATCGCGCAACACGATCTGCTGACTGTTCGGGATCAGAATGGCCTCCTCATTGCGAAGAGCACTGATCATCCGGCTTGTGGTCTCGATGGTTAAGCCGAGATGGTCTGCAATATCCTGCCGGCCCATCGGCAGAGAAAGCCGGTCGCCGCAACTCAACCCCTCGCGGTCGGCCAGGCGCAGCAAAAAGGACGCGACCCGCTCTTTCGCTCTCTGGCAACCCAGCACGAACATGTGTTGCTGAGCCGTCAGCAGGTTGGCAGAGAGGTGACAGAGAAGCTGCGTTCTGATCGCGGCGTTGCCGCGCGCAAGTTGGTCAAAGCACTCCCGGGGATAAACCTGGATCAAACAGTCGGTCACCGCTTCTGCCGTTGCGGGCATGTCTGGGCTTTCAACAAAGCCCATCAGATCACCTTCCAGCAGGAAATCGACGATATAGCGACGGCCATCCGGCATATAGCGGCAGAGTCTCACCGTGCCGGTCAGGATCCGGTAGACATAGTCCGACGGATCGTCCTGGTTGAAGATCGTCTCATTCCGGTTGAAACATTGCCGGGTCGCATAGTCGCGTATCTCCGGCAGGAAATCTGCCAGCGTGGCCGGCGCGCACGACAAATCCAGCGGCGGCCTGTTGGAAGAAAATGCAGCGCTGTTGCGCGCCGTGCTCAAACTGATTGCCATTTTTTGTACCCCATCGGCGGAACCACGGGACGTGTTTCCGTGTGGTTAATGAATAGGGTCAGGGGCGCCGATGGTAGTTCGGCAAAATACCTACGTAGCCGGCGTCCTGAAACCCTGATGCGCAGCACCGAGCGCGCCGTCACAGGACCGAATGACGCCCGCGAGCCTACGCAGAATCCCGTACGCTGAAACGGCTGGTTGCCACCTGCTTGATAAATCGCAATGCGCTTGTGCAGCCATGTCCTATTTTGAAACACGAACGAGAGGGAAGGGAAAAGATTTGCAGGACACCGGGCAATCAATGGCGCGCAATCGCCGGTTCACCGTCAAGCCAGCGGCAAACTCCGCCGCGCGAGCCTCACATGGCGTTATTCACACGCGCAGGCGATGCGGAATTATCGGCGTCGCGAAAACATCGCTGCGCCGCATGTCCACCGGCACCAACCATATCTCGGCATTTGGCGTCTGGCAGGGGCGCGCGCGCCGTACCATGCCGCGGATAAACCGCACCGGGGAAACCCGCTGGCACCGTCTTCCCACTCGAACCGGCAACCACTTCGGCATGAAAGGCATCCTGATATGACGCAACATGCCCTGCTGGAGCGGATTGCGAATTTCCTGACATTGACAGTGGCGTTTCTTCTGGCGACGGCGATCATTGCCCTTGCCCAGCCGGCGCCGATCCCTGTCCCTGAGCCGGTGCGGATCGAGCTCAAGCCCGCTACGCCAGTAGTCAGCTTGCCCGGACCGATTTCCCAGAGCACATCAAGCGCGGGAGCGATACGCGGGTTGCTGCTGGAACAACATTGTCTTGCCGAAGCCATCTATTTCGAAGCCCGCGGCGAGCCCGATGAGGGGCAACTTGCCGTCGCCAGGGTTATCCTGCGCCGCTTGTCGGGCGGCTCGCATGGCCGGACCATCTGCGCCGTCGTCTATGAGGGCGCGAACCAAAGTGCCTGCCAGTTCACTTTCGCTTGCGACGGCTCCCTTAACCGCCCGAAAGAAGATGCCGCGTGGCAGGCATCCCAGATTCTGGCAGCGCGACTGCTGGCGGGAGAAGTCCGACAGGCTGAGATCGCCCCTGGCGCGACCTTCTATCACGCCTTGCCGTCTCATCCGGACTGGGCTGCACGCATGGACCGGGTCGCCCAGGTCGGCCATCACATTTTTTACCGGACCAGGGACACTGAGCTAGCCTTGCTTCTTCCCAGTCTGCTGGATTAGGGCCAACAAATGCGCGTTTTGCTGATCGAAAATGACGCGTCCCGGGACGTGAGCCTGATTCTGCGCCGTCATGACTTGAACTTCGATGGCGTATCCTGCCTGGAGGAGGCCATTCACTGTGCCCAGACCTATGATTATGACGTCGTCATTGTCGAGGACCATAGTGCGAGTCCGCGAGACATACAGCGCTTGCGCTCAGCCCGAATAGCCGCCCCGTTGATTGTGGTCTCGCCCAACCTGCCGGTCGGTCGGTCCGCCCTCCTGCTCAATAGTGGCGCGGATGACTGCATGCCCAGACCGTTATCCAGCCATGAACTTGTCGCTCGCATACGAGCGCTGGCCAGGCGCGCGCGCGGTCACTGCATGGCCAGCTTCTGCTTTGGGCCCATGACGGTCGACCTTGCCAGCAAGAAAGTAGCGATCAACCAAACGCAGGTTTCCCTCAACCGCAAGGAATATCAGCTGCTGGAAGCATTGTTCTTGCGGCAGGGCGTTGCCGTGAGCAAGGAGACGCTGATCAATCAGATCTATATGGACGGCCTGGGGCCCGACAGTCCCATGATCGAGCTTTATGTTTGTCGGCTGCGGAAAAAATTGGCTGCTGCCGCCGACGGCCGGCGTTTCATAGAAACGGTGCGCGACGGCTATATGCTTCCACGCGCGGCATAAAGCGCGGACCAAGATCACGACTGACGGCGAGGAAGACGTGTCGATGGAACGACTTTTTGCTGCCGGCCTGGAGCCGCACTCCGGAAACGGTGTGCGTTCCGACGCTCTCGAACATATTCTTTCCGAGATTGACGTATTTTTGACCAGATGCGCGGACCGCCGCGCCGATGGGAATCCTCGACATGCGGAGGTGGCCGCCCAGCTCCGCTTGCTGCAACGGTCCCTTTCCCAAGGACCGGGGTTGCAGGGGAAATTCGGCCGCGTTGCTGCCATTGACCGGCGCCTGGAAATGCTGGAATGCCCCAGCGCGAGATACTCGATGGCACTAGGTCACGCGGCGACGCGTTCGGCGCAGACGGCCGGCTGGCCTACCTTCATGGGTATCTTTAGTCCCGAGACAAAGCCGAGCAGGACATTCGAACTCTCCCCGCGCAAGGCGCTATTCCTGGCCGCCGGGATCACGTCCTTCTTTATCCTGGCACTTGCAAGCGGAACTTTCCGGGACGCACTTCGAATGGCGCCAGCCGCCACAGGAGGAGCCCGAAGCATGCACGCCGTGACCGAACCTCTGTCCCTTACTCCCAGCAGGCAAGTGCCGTTAACAAGCGCGTCGCTCAACCAGCGCCTCCTTCGGCGCGCCAATGCCGGCGATCCTCAAGCCCTGACCATCCTGGACCTTCGAGCGTTGGACTCCCCTCAGCCGGCAACGCATTCGGATGCAGCCAGGCTCCTGACTCGTGCCGCCGAAAAGGGCCAGCCGGTTGCACAATACCGATTGGGCATTCTCTACGAACGGGGCCTTGGCCTGGACCGAGATCTTGTCAAAGCCGCGAAATGGTACAGTCGTGCGGCCGCTCGGGGCAATCGCAAAGCCATACACAACTTGGCATGCCTCAACACCGCGGGGCCGCACAGAAACATGGCCGAAGCCGCACGCTTGTTTGCCAAGGCCGCTCTGCTTGGCCTCTCGGATTCGCAGTTCAACCTGGCCGTGCTTTACGAACGGGGCGATGGTGTTCCGCAGAGCTTGCAGGATGCCTATAAATGGTACGCGATAGCGGCAAGCACCGGAGATCAGCAATCCAGCCGGCGCCTGTCCGTGCTGAATGCGCAGATCAGTGCCGCCGACAGGAGCGCGGCTCTGTCTTCCGCCAGGAGCTTTCGGGCCCTGCCCTTAAATCAGGCCGCGAATGTGGCGCCCGCGCCGCGAGATATTGATCGCCGTTAGGCCGCCTTGACGCCCGCCAGAAAGCGGCCGACCAGCTCCTTGAGATGGTCGGATTGGCCGGTCAGTGCTTCGGCGGCGATAAGAACCTGGCCGGCAGCGGCGTC
>JAEKMB010000275.1 GCA_019508105.1 Alphaproteobacteria bacterium | reverse complement strand
CCGTGCTGGTGATGGCGCTGATGCTGGGCGGTGTGACCTTGCTGGAAAGCAAGCCGCTGCTCGCCGGTGCGTTGCTGGGGGTGGTGATCCTCAAGCCGCAATTCTTTGTGCTGCTACCCCTGGCGCTGATTGCGGCGCGGCAGGGCAGGGCCTTGGCCGGTATGATGATCAGTGTTGTCGCGCTGACCTTGCTCAGCGCCGCGCTGTTCGGCCCCTCGCTATGGCTGGACTGGTTCAATGTCTATCTCCAGCCGCAGGTGGTGGCGGGCATGAACGGCACCGACTGGGGTCATAGCTGGGATGACAGCGTCTCCACCTGTCTGACCTTGCTGGGCGCGCCCAAAATGATTGCATTGGCGGGGCAGGGCATCGCGTTGTTGGTCGCCGCTGCCGCGGTGTGGCGCGCGTTCCAGAGCACCCACCCGAGCCGGCTGGCTGTGCTGCTGTGCGCCGCCCTGCTGGCCAGCCCGCATGTGTCCAACTATGACCTGATCTTTCTGGCCATCGCTGCCATGCTGGCGGTCCGGACGCTGCCGACAAGTTCCCGCCCCTTGGCCCTGATCCTGCCTTTGGCCGCCTGGCTGGCCCCTCTCTACAACCCGCCCCGGGTCGTGGCCTTGGGCCTGGTCACGCCTTTGGTGATTTTCGCCCTGATCTGGGCCTTTTTGCGCCAGAAGCCCTTCCAAAACCCCTTGCAGGCAAGGGTTTAGGCCCGTATAAGCCCCGCCATCTCGCATGCGGGGATGGCTTTCGGCAGGTGTTCTGCCGTCGCCGTCCGGTGCCTCCCAGGAGGTAATCCCCGCATCTGGCCAACCGGTAAAGGAGACTGATCTTATGGCTTTGCCAGAATTTTCCATGCGCCAACTGCTCGAGTCGGGCGCGCATTTCGGCCACCGCCAGCAGCGCTGGAATCCGAAGATGGCGCCGTTCATCTATGGGCAGCGCAACGACATCCATATTCTCGACCTCACCCAGACCGTGCCCCTGCTGCACCGTGCGCTGGTGACTTTGCGCGAGACCGCCGCCGGCGGCGGGCGCATCCTGTTCGTGGGCACCAAGCGCCAGGCCTCCGAGCCGATCGCCGCGGCCGCCAAGCGCTGCGCCCAGTATTATGTCAATCATCGCTGGCTGGGCGGCACGCTCACCAACTGGCAGACCATCAGCCATTCGATCAAGCGCCTGCGCACCATCGAAGAGACCCTGACCAGCGCCGGTGAGTCCGGCCTGACCAAGAAGGAATTGCTGGGCCTCTTGCGCGAGCAGGACAAGCTGGAGCGTTCGCTGGGCGGCATCAAGGAAATGGGCGGCGTGCCGAACCTGTTGTTCGTGATCGACACCAACAAGGAAGCCATTGCCATCGCCGAAGCCCGCAAGCTGGGCATCCCGGTCATGGCGGTGCTGGATTCCAACTCCGATCCGGACGGCATCGCCTTCCCGATCCCCGGCAATGACGACGCCGCCCGCGCCATCGCGCTTTATTGCGACCTGGCGGCCCGTGCCGTGATCGACGGTCTTGGCCAGGGCCAGACCGACGCCGGCGTGGATCTGGGTGCGGCCGAGGACATTGTCGATACCGGCCCGCAAGCAGTCGAAGCCGAACCGGCGACCGCTTAATTTTCATGTGATTGGCCCGCCGCGCCCAACGGCGTGCGGGCCTGAATGGAGACTTAGATGGCGAACATCACCGCTTCCATGGTGAAGGACCTGCGCGACAAGACCGGCGCGGGCATGATGGACTGCAAGAATGCCCTGACCGAAACGGGCGGGGACATGGAAGCGGCCATCGACTGGCTGCGCAAGAAGGGCATTTCCAAGGCCGCCAAGAAGGCCGGCCGCGCCGCCGCCGAAGGCCTGGTGGGCGTGGCGGTGGATGCCAATACCGGTGTGCTGCTGGAAGTGAATGCCGAAACCGACTTCGTCGCCCGCAACGAAGAGTTCAAGACCTTCGTCAAGGACGCCTCCAAGCTGGCCCTCAAGCAGGGCGGCGATCTGGAAAAGCTGCTGGCCCACCCGATGGGCTCCTCCACCGTGCAGCAGACCCTGACCGAGCTGGTTGCCAAGATCGGCGAGAATATGAGCGTGCGCCGCGCTGCTGCTTTATCCGTCGATCCCGGCGTGGTTGCCGCTTACGTCCACAATGCCGCCTCGCCGGAACTGGGCAAGATCGGCGTGCTGGTGGGCCTGAAGTCCACCGCCGACAAGGACAAGCTGGCCGCCCTGGCCAAGAATCTGGCCATGCACGTCGCCGCTGCTTCGCCGCTGGCGCTGACCAAGGAACATCTCGACAAGGCGGTGGTCGAGCGCGAATACAATGTCCAGAAGGACATCGCGCTACAGTCGGGCAAGCCGGAAGCCGTGGTCGAGAAGATGATGGAAGGCCGTATGCGCAAGTACTATGAGGACGTGGTGCTGATGCAGCAGGTCTATATGCTGGACAACGAGACCCCGATCGCCAAGCTGATCGAAAAGGCCTCCAAGGATCTGGGCGCTCCGGTCGAGATCGAAGGCTTTGTCCGCTTCCAGGTCGGCGAGGGCATCGAAAAGGCCGAAGCCGATTTTGCCGATGAAGTCGCCCAGATGGCAGGCACCCGCTAACCGAGGTCTCGTCCATGTCTGTCGCGCCAAAATACCGCCGGATCCTGCTCAAGGTCTCCGGCGAGGCGTTGATGGGGGCCGACGCCTTTGGCATCAACATCGATGTGGTCGACCGCATCGCCCGCGATGTGCAGGAAGCCCATGCCGCCGGCACCGAAATCTGCATGGTGGTGGGCGGCGGCAATATCTTCAGGGGCCTTGCCGGATCAGCCAAGGGCATTGACCGTTCCACCGCCGATTACATGGGCATGCTGGCCACGGTGATGAACGCACTGGCGCTGCAGGCGGGGCTGGAGCGGGTCGGGCTGCCCTCCCGGGTCCAATCGGCCATCGCCATGAACAATGTCTGCGAGCCCTATATCCGCCGCCGGGCCATCCGGCACATGGAAAAGGGCCGGGTGGTGATTTTCGCGGCCGGCACCGGCAATCCCTTTTTCACCACCGACACCGCGGCGGCGCTCAGGGCGGCCGAAATGGCCTGCGACGCCATGCTCAAGGCCACCCAGGTGGACGGGGTCTATAGCGCCGACCCCAAGAAGTTCCCGGATGCCAAGCGCTATGATTCTCTTAGCTATCACGAGGTGTTAGCCCAGAATCTTCAGGTTATGGACGCGGCGGCCATCTCGCTGTCCCGGGAAAACGGCATCCCGATCCTGGTATTTGCCCTGTCCGAGCCCGGCGCGCTGGCCAAGGTGCTCAGGGGCCAGGGCCGGGCAACCATTATCGAAGAAAAATGAAGCGGTGCCGGGGTCTTAGGGTAATCTGGATCCACTGGCATGCTTTCGGGGGGATGGAGCGACGGATATGGCTGATGCCTATAACAAGGATGAACTCGACCGCCGCATGAACGGCGCGATTGGCACCCTCAAGGCCGAGCTGGGTGGTCTGCGCACCGGGCGCGCCAGCGCCGCCCTGCTGGACCCAGTCAAGGTCGAAGCCTATGGCAATGCCGTGCCGATCAACCAGGTCGGCTCCATCGCCACTCCCGAATCCCGCATGATCACTGTGCAGGTATGGGACAAGGGCCTGGCCAAGGCGGTGGACAAGGCGATCCGCGATGCCGGTCTGGGCCTGAACCCGCAGATGGACGGCCAGTTGCTGCGCATCCCGCTGCCCGAGCTGAACCAGGAACGCCGCAAGGAGCTCTCCAAGCTGGCGGCAAAATATGCCGAGGCTGCCCGCGTTGCCGTGCGCAATGTGCGCCGCGACGGCATGGACCTGCTCAAGAAGCTCGAAAAGGACGGCAAGATCAGCCAGGACGATCAGCACACCAAGGGCGATGAGCTGCAGAAGCTGACCGACGCCCATATCAAGGACATAGACGCCGCGCTCCATGCCAAGGAGCAGGAAATCATGCAGGTCTGACGTTGCCGGAGAACACGCAATCGCACCTGCCCAAGCATGTCGCCGTCATCATGGACGGCAATGGACGCTGGGCGAAGAAACGCTACCTGCCGCGCGAAGCCGGGCATTATGCCGGGATGAGCGCGGTGCGCGAGACCGTGCGCGCGGCCTGCGATATCGGGCTGGAGAATCTCACTCTGTTCGCCTTCAGCAGCGAGAACTGGAAGCGCCCCAAGACCGAGGTGGGCGCGCTGATGGGCCTGTTCCGCGCCTATTTCCGCAGCGACATGGACGAGCTGGTGGAACGTAACGTCCGCATGCGGATCATCGGCCATCGCGGCCGCGTTGCCTCCGACATCCAGCAGATGATCCAGGATTCGGAAGCCCGCACCGCCAAAAATACCGGCATGAATCTGACCTTCGCCTTCGACTATGGCGGACAGGAAGAGATCGCCGCCGCGGCCCAGGAACTGGCGCGCGCCGCCAAGGACGGGCGGCTGGATCCCGAAACCATCACCCCGGAACTGTTCGCCACCCGCCTGTTCACCAGCGCTCTGCCGGCGCCGGACCTGGTTATCCGCACCTCGGGCGAACACCGGCTGTCCAACTTCCTGCTCTGGCAGTCGGCCTATGCCGAGCTGCTGTTCCTCGACACACTGTGGCCGGACTTCGACCGAGCCGCCCTCAGCGCCGCGCTGGAGCAATTCGCCGCCCGCGAGCGCCGCTTCGGAGCGCTGGATTCGGAAGCCGTGGCGTGAGCATGAGTCAGCTTCATTCCGGCAATATTCTTCGCAGCGGCAGCGAGACCTTCCTGCGCGTGCTGTTCGGGCTTTTTCTGGCGTTTGTCGCCATTGCATTGGCCACGCTGCCCAATCCCGTACCGTTTGCTGCCGTGACGGTGGTGATGGCGCTGTTTGCTTCGCGCGAATGGCATCGGCTGGTGCGCAGTCCTGCCCAGCGCGACATGGCCGACCAGCAGCCCATCCATATCCAGACTATCATCACCGTCGCCTCTATCGCCTGCGCCGTCGCGGCGCTTGTTTTGCGCGTCGCACCGGCCGCCCTGGCCTTCCTCGCCATCGGCACCGTCGCGGCGTTTGTGGTGGCGCGCCAGCGCAATGACAACCCGCTCTGGCATGGCGGCGGGGTGCTTTATATCGGGCTGCCTTCCTGCGCCCTGGTGGCGCTCAAGGCGCTGCCTTCCCAGGGCACATGGTACATACTGGGCCTGTTCCTGATCGTGTGGGCCACCGACACCGGCGCGCTGGTATTCGGCAAGCTGATCGGCGGCACCAAGATCGCGCCGCGCATTTCACCGGGCAAGACCTGGGCCGGCACCATCGGCGGCAGCATCACCGCGGCCGCGGTTTTTGCCGCCTATATCGCTTTCTTCAGCTTCAATGTCCTGGCGGCGGTGGTTTTTGCCGTGGGATTGAGCATCGTCGCCCATCTGGGCGATCTGTTTGAATCCTGGGTCAAGCGTCGTTTCGGCACCAAGGATTCCGGCGGCTTGATCCCCGGTCATGGCGGCGTCCTCGACCGCATGGATTCCATATTCGCCGCCAGCGTGGTTCTGGCGCTGCTGGTGTTCGGCCTGCATCTCAATCCCCTGTTCGGGGGGCATGCATGAAGGCGATCGCGGCGACACGACTCTTC
>JAEKMB010000274.1 GCA_019508105.1 Alphaproteobacteria bacterium | reverse complement strand
CATCGCTCATGGCCATGGAGCGGCGCTCGGCGCCCATCATCACCTTGTCCTTGGCGTCTTCCAGCTCGCTCATGGTGACCACGCGCTTGCCACGGCGGGCCGCCAGCAACGCGCCTTCATTGACCAGGTTGGCGAGGTCGGCGCCGGAGAAGCCGGGGGTGCCCCGCGCGATGGTGCGCGGGTCCACATCGGGGGCCAGCGGCACTTTGCGCAAGTGCACGCGCAAGATTTTCTCGCGGCCGGCCAGGTCCGGATTGGGCACGACGACATGGCGGTCGAAACGGCCGGGGCGCAGCAGCGCCGGGTGCAGCACGTCGGGACGGTTGGTCGCGGCGATCAGGATGACGCTTTCATTGGCTTCAAAACCGTCCATCTCGACCAGGAGCTGGTTGAGGGTCTGTTCGCGCTCGTCATTGCCGCCGCCCAGGCCTGCGCCACGATGACGGCCGACCGCGTCGATTTCATCGATGAACACGATGCAGGGGCTGTTCTTCTTGGCCTGCTCGAACATGTCGCGCACGCGGCTAGCGCCCACGCCCACGAACATCTCGACAAAGTCCGAGCCGGAAATGGTGAAGAAGGGCACATTGGCCTCGCCCGCGATGGCGCGCGCCAGCAAGGTCTTGCCAGTGCCCGGCGGGCCGACCAAGAGCACGCCCTTGGGGATGCGGCCGCCCAGGCGCTGGAATTTCTGCGGGTCGCGCAGGAAGTCGACAATTTCCTTGAGGTCGTCCTTGGCCTCGTCCACACCGGCAACGTCTTCGAAGGTGACGCGGCCCTGGCGTTCGGTCAAAAGCTTGGCGCGCGACTTGCCGAAGCCCATCGCCTTGCCGCCGCCCGACTGCATCTGGCGCAGGAAGAATACCCACACGCCGAAGATCAGCAGCATGGGGAACCAGTTGATGAAGATCGCCAGCAGGCTGGGCATGCCATCATCGGCCGGCGAGACGGCGGTATCGACATTATGGGCCTTCAGGGTCGGCCACAGGGTGGTGTCGTTGTTGGGGACCGTGGTGGTGAAAGGCTGGCCGTTGGTCATCTCGCCCTTCACGGCTTCGCCCTGGAACATCACCTTGCGCACCTGGTTCTGGACAACCATTTCGGTGAACTTGGAATAGCTGACGGGCGAGGCGGCGGTGTGCGGGCTCGTTCCCTGGAACAGGTTGAACAGGAACACCAGCAGCAGCGCGATGACGATCCAAAGCGCGAGATTTCTCAGGTTATTCAAAGGCCGTCCTTCTCTGACTTGCCGGGATTGAGCCGGGCTCCCGCCCCATCATAGATAGGACGGTTTTAGCGCATTGCCAGCCTTCAAAACGTTAAGAGTTTTGCGCCGCCGCCGCAACACAGCATGGCCGTCCTGCGTCAGCCCTTGCCGGTGGAACTCCCGGTTTTCCTTGGACTTTCCGGCGCAAGCCACAGGGCGCCGGGGGCAAAATCTTTGCCCAGCCTGGCGGCGGGGCTGATGTGACAGCCATGCAAGGTGGCACCGGCGCCCAAAGTGCCGCTGCCGATCTGGTCGAAAAGCCGTTCCAGGGACTCGAATCGGGGACGATAGGATTGGCCCGAAACCGCCATCAAAACCGCTGCCAGGGCCCGAAGGCCCACCTCGCGCGGTGCCGCCGCCAGCACTGCGGGATCCAGCAATACTCCGCCCGTTCCGGCGCGCACGGCACGCACCAGGACCGCTTCGGTGACAATCTCCAGACTTTCTCTGGCGCGCGCCAGATGCGCCGCCGCCGCGGCGATGCGCGTCGGCGTCAGCCCCGCCCTGGCCAGCGCGGCCATCGCGCCGCGGATTCTCACCCGGTCGAAAGCGGGGTCCTGGTTCATGGGATCCTCCAGCCAGGGCTGCTGCAGGGATTTCAGATGGGCCCGCAACGCCTCGCGGCGAAAGCCCAGCAAGGGCCGCGCCAGGGCTAGTCCCGCAAAGCCCGGCACCGGCCAGGGGGCCACCGCCCGCATCGCCGCCAAGCCGTCCAGTCCACTGCCGCGCGCCAGGCGGAGCAGGAAAGTCTCGGCTTGATCGTCCAGGGTGTGACCGACCAACAGGGCGGCGATCTTCCGCTTGGCGAGCCATTCCCCCATCAGGCGATAACGCGCCTCACGCGCCGCCGCCTCGATGCCGCTTTTGGGTTTGGCGCCGGTCCAGGTCAGGACGTGCGCTTTGAGGCCTACCTGTTTCGCCCAGAGGGTCACTTGCCTGGCATTCTTGCCGGAGGATTTGTGCAGGCCGTGATCCACCGTTAGCACCAGCGGCGGGGCCGTCCCACGCGCTTGCGCCAAACCGGCAAGCAGATGCATCAGGGCCAGGGAATCGCCGCCGCCCGAGACCGCGACGGCCAGCGCGCCCGTATGGCCCACCATCGCTTCGGCGAACGCGGCTTCCAGCTTACTTGCTGCAGGCCGTTTTGCGGAGGCTCGCGGCCTGGCCGAGGGTTTGCGGGCTGGCGTTCGGGTATTTGGTCTTGATGAGGCCAAGCGTGGTGCAGCCTTCCGATTTCTGGCCCATCCCCATGAAGGACTGGGCCAGCTTGAGCATAGCGTCGGGGGCGCGCGATGACTTGGGATATTTCTTGATCACTTCGGCGAAGGTGCGCGCCGCCGGGGCATAGTCCTGATGGATGAAGCTGATATTGGCCACCCAATAGATCGCCTGGGGCGCCAGCTCGGTATCGCCGGGATTGGCATCAGCATAGGCGCGGAAGGCCGCCGCGGCTTCGTCATACTGGGCGCGGCCCATCAGGTTCATTGCCTGGTCATATTGCGCCGAGCTTGTGGGCACCGGTGGAACAGCGCTCGGAGCGGCCGGCAGGGTGCCCAGGGTCCCGGGCGGGCGGCCGCGTAAATTGGCTGGAGGCAAATTGGCGGGCGGCACGTCGGGCGCGGCATTGATGCCGCTGGCATCGATGGTGGTGCTGCCGATCGGCGGCAGGGCATCGCCAGGACGCATCTGGGAATAAGGCTGGGGCGCGACAGCGGATGCGGTGCCCGCCGCGGCGCAGTTGATGGAATCACCGGCGCCCAATTGCTGCGCCGATAGGGTGCAGAGGCGGTAGGCGAAATCCTTCTGCATCTTGTCGATCTTGTCGTTCTGGATCTGGAGCTGATGGCTCAGCTCCTCATTGGTGCCGGTGGCCTGGGTGAGGCTCTGAGTCAGGCCCTGCACCTTGTCCTCTAGGGTCTTGATGCGGGCGTCCTGCTGCTGGCTGGTGCCCTGCAACGCGCGCACGCCGTCAGTTTGGAAAGCCTCGCGGGCCTTTTCCTCGTCGCTGGGACCGAATAATTGGGCGCTGGCAGGGCCGCAGAAAAAGCAAAGCGCCAGAACCGGAACCGCGACGCGCTGGATCATTGTAAGCAACCTTCTAAAGCAAAAAGGGGCGCGGGAATGATCCCACGCCCCTTTGCGCAACTAACGCAAGTTACGAATTGGCACCGCCGGTGATGGTGGTGACGCCGCGGCGGTTCTGCGCCCAGCAGCCCTCATTGGATTCGGTGCAGATGGGACGTTCCTTGCCGTAGGAAACGGTTTCGACCCGGCCGGTGGAAACGCCCTGGGCGACCAGATACTCCTTCACCGCATTGGCGCGGCGGGCGCCCAGCGCCAGATTGTATTCGCGGGTGCCGCGTTCGTCGCAGTGCCCTTCAACCGTGACCCGAACCGCCGGATATTTGGCGAGCCAGGCGGCCTGGCGGCCCAGAACGCTCTTGTCGGTATCCTGGATGCTGTACTCGTTGTAGCCGAAATGGACGGTGTCCCCGACATTGACGCGGAAATCCTCGGCGCTGCCGGGCAGGATCTTGGAAGTGACGGGCGCAGGCGCGGCGGGCACCGGCGGGGGCGGTGCGGGCGGCGGCACGGTGTTCACGGCTTCCTGCTTGTGGGTACAGGCTCCCAGGATCAGAGCCGCCGACAGGCAAGCAAATTTCAGGGTACGGGAAATGGACGTCATGACTGGAATCTCCTGGCAGCGAGACCGCCGGTGCGGGCAGTATCCACGCTTAAAGAATAAACACGCACCTGCAACGACAAACGCATTAAGGCGCAAAAAGAACCAAAGATTGCGTTCGAAATTAGACCTATTCTAGGAAAAGACCCCTACTGGATCAAGGGAGACCAGGCCGGATCGGAGGCCGAACCGGGGGTCAGAACCCGGCGCTCGTTGCGCCCGGTCACATCCACCGACCAGATGGAGGAGCCGCGGCCGCCAGGGGCTTCCCGGCCGGACATCAACACCCGGCCATTGGGCGCCCAGGTCGGGCCTTCGTCATGGCCGGCATTGGTGATCAGCCGCTCGCCCGAGCCGTCGGGACGCATCACCCCGATGCTGAAAACATTTCCCACCCGCCGCGTGAAGGCGATCAGGTCGCCGCGCGGCGACCAGACGGGCGTGCCATTGGCGCCCGCACCGAAGCTGATGCGGCGCTGGCCGGAACCATCCACATTCATCACATAGATCTGCTGGCCGCCGCCGCGGTCCGATTCAAACACGATCTGGCGGCCGTCCGGCGAGAAGCTGGGCGCGGTGTCGATGGCCGGATCGGTGGTCAGCCGGCGGATGGCGCGGGTCCGCAAATCCATCACATAGATGTCGGAATTGCCGGCGGTCTCAAGCGTCAGCGCCACCTGGTTGCCGTCGGGCGAGAAGCGCGGCGAGAAGGTCATGTTGGGGAAATTGCCCAGCATCTCCTGCTTGCCGGTTTCGATGTCGAACAGATACACCCGCGGCTTGTTGCCGATATAGGACATGTAGGCGATCATCTGGGCGGTGGGATTGAAGCGCGGCGTCAGCACCATATAGTCGCCGCGGGTCAGGAAGATGGGATTGGCCCCGTCTTCGTCCATGATCGCCAGCCGCTTGACCCGTTTGGTGGCGGGACCGCTTTCCGAGATGAAGACGATGCGGGTGTCGAAATAACCCTTCTCGCCGGTGATGCGCTCATAGATAGCGTCCGACACCATATGGGCGATGCGCCGCCAATTCTCCGGCGTGGTGAAGAATTGCAGCCCCAGCATCTGGCTTTCGCCGTAAACGTCCCACAGGCGGAAATCCACCCTCAGGCGCCCATCCGGCTGCTGGGTCACCTGGCCGGTGACCAGCCCCTGGGCGGTGATGGCGCGCCAGCTTCCGAAACTGGGCACCGCATTGATGTTGGTGATGTGTTCGGCAAAACCCTTGGGGTCCAGCGGGCGGAACAGGCCGGAGCGTTCCAGGTCGGCCCGCACCACGCCGGCGATATTGGCGCCTTGCGGATCGCCCAGGAAATCGGGAATGGCGATGGGCAGCGGCTGGGCAACGCCTTGGGTCACATCGACCTGCAGGGCAGCCCAGGCAGGCGTGCCGGGCGCCGCCCAAAGGGCCGCCAACGCGGCAAACAGGACCAGAAATTTCTTCATGCCGTTCTCCAGCAAATCGAACCCCGAATATGAGGCGCTAACATGGCAGGGGTCTTATTGTTCCATCATCTGGCGGGGATCGAAGCGCAAGGGATTGATTTGCCGCCAGAGGTTATAGCGATCCGGCGGCAGCCGGTAAGGCTGGCACTGATAGATGGCACGGCTGGCGGCTTCCGCGGCGGCGCGGGTATAGCCATTGCCCGCCGCCTGGGCGGCGGTTCCCGGCGTCAGCTGCAGCCGCCCCACCGAGCCGTCCGGATTGAGATTGAGATCATATTCCACGATCAGGTCGCGCGCGTC
>JAEKMB010000273.1 GCA_019508105.1 Alphaproteobacteria bacterium | reverse complement strand
AACTGGTGGACGGGGCCTTCCGCACCGGAACCATTGATTGCACCTGGCCGGCCAGCGAAGGCGCCGAGGGTCTCTCCAACGCCATCCAGCGCATCTGCCTGAATGCCACCGATGCGGTCTTGGCGGACAACAATATCCTGATTCTGTCGGACCGCGCCGTCAGCGCCGACCGCGTTCCCGTTCCTGCCTTGCTGGCCACTGCCGCCGTGCATCATCATCTGGTGCGCCAGGGCCTGCGCATGCAGACCGGCCTGGTGGTGGAAACCGGCGAAGCGCGCGAAGTGCATCATTTCTGCGTGCTGGCGGGTTATGGCGCCGAAGCCATCAATCCCTATCTGGCATTCGAGACCCTGGAGCAGATCCGGGTGCGCCAGGGCCTGGCCCTCAAGCCCTATGAAGTGCAGAAGAACTATATCAAGGCCATCGGCAAGGGCGTCCTGAAGGTGATGTCCAAGATGGGCATCTCTACCTATCAGTCCTATTGCGGCGCCCAGATTTTCGATGCGGTGGGGCTTTCCAGCGACTTCATCCAGAAATATTTCACCGGTACCGCCTCCACCATCGAGGGTATCGGGCTCAAGCAGATCGCCGAGGAAAGCGTGCGCCGTCACCGCGACGCCTTTGGTGACAATCCCATCTATCGCAACATGCTGGATGTGGGCGGCGATTACGCCTTCCGGCTGCGCGGCGAGGACCATGCCTGGACGCCGGACTCGGTGTCTCGCCTGCAGCATGCGGTGCGCGGCAACAACCCGGCCGAATATGAGCTGTTCGCCCAGACCATCAATGAACAGAGCGAGCGCCTGCTCACCCTGCGCGGCTTGATGCAGTTCAAGACGGGCGATTCTGTTCCCTTGGACGAAGTCGAGGCGGCGAGCGAGATCGTCAAGCGCTTCTCCACCGGCGCCATGAGCTTCGGTTCGATTTCCCGCGAAGCCCATACCAATCTGGCCATCGCCATGAACCGCATCGGCGGCCGCTCCAACACCGGCGAGGGCGGCGAGGAAGCCGACCGCTTCAAGCCCCTGGCCAACGGCGATTCCATGCGCTCGGCGATCAAGCAGGTGGCGTCAGGCCGCTTCGGCGTCACCGCCGAGTACCTGGTCAATGCCGACGACATCCAGATCAAGATGGCGCAGGGCGCCAAGCCCGGCGAGGGCGGCCAGCTCCCCGGCCACAAGGTGGACGCCAATATCGCCAAGGTGCGTCATTCCACCCCCGGTGTCGGCCTGATCTCGCCGCCGCCGCATCACGACATCTATTCCATCGAAGACCTGGCGCAGTTGATCCGCGACCTTAAGAGCGTGAATCAAAAGGCGCGCATTTCGGTCAAGCTGGTGTCGGAAGTGGGCGTGGGGACCGTGGCTGCCGGCGTCGCCAAGTGCCGCGCCGACCACATCACCATTTCGGGTTTTGAAGGGGGCACCGGCGCCTCGCCGCTGACCTCGCTGACCCATGCCGGCAGCCCCTGGGAAATCGGCCTGGCGGAAACCCAGCAGACATTGGTGCTGAACGGGTTGCGCGGCCGGGTGGCAGTGCAGGTGGATGGCGGGCTGCGCACCGGTCGCGACGTTGCCATCGGCGCGCTTCTGGGCGCCGATGAGTTCGGTTTCGCCACCGCGCCCCTGATCGCCTCGGGCTGCATCATGATGCGCAAGTGCCATCTCAACACTTGTCCGGTCGGTGTCGCCACCCAGGACCCGGTGCTGCGCAAGCGCTTCACCGGCCAGCCGGAGCATGTGATCAATTATTTCTTCTTCGTCGCCGAGGAACTGCGCGTCATCATGGCGAATTTGGGCTTCCGCACCCTGAACGAGATGATCGGCCGGGTGGACAAGCTCAACATGAACAAGGCGGTCTCGCACTGGAAGGCCAAGGGCATCGACTTGTCGCGCATTCTCTACAGCGTCACGCCCAAGCCCGGGGTCGCCATCCATCACAAGGAAAAGCAGAATCACGGCCTGGAATCGGCGCTGGATCATGACCTGATCGCCGCTGCCAGGCCTTCGATCGAGAATGGCCAGCCGGTGCGCCTGGAACGCAGCGTCCGCAACGTGGACCGCACCATCGGCGCCATGCTGTCGGGCGAAGTGGCCAGGCGCCACGGCCATGCCGGTCTGCCCGAAGACACGATCAGCGTGAAGTTCACCGGCACGGCGGGACAGAGCTTTGGCGCCTTCCTGGCGCGCGGCATCTCCATCGAGTTGACCGGCGATGCCAACGATTATGTCGGCAAGGGCCTGTCGGGCGGGCGCATCGTGGTCAAGCCGCCGGCGGGGCTGACCCGCGATCCGGCCGAGAATATCATTGTCGGCAACACGGTCCTTTATGGCGCCATCGCCGGCGAGGCCTATTTCCAGGGCGTGGCGGGCGAGCGCTTCGCGGTGCGCAATTCCGGCGCCATCTGCGTGGTGGAAGGCACCGGCGATCATGGCTGCGAATATATGACCGGCGGCGTGGTGGCGGTGCTGGGCAAGACCGGGCGCAATTTTGCCGCCGGCATGTCAGGCGGCGTCGCCTATGTGTTCGACGAAGAAGGCATTTTCGAGAAGCGCTGCAACCTGGCCATGGTCAAGCTGGAAAAGATCGGCGCCAGCGAGGGCGGTGACCATCCTGACCTGCCCAAGCAGCGCTCGCTCAGCGTGGCCGATGCGGGCATGGGCGATCTGCTGCGTTTTGATGCCGAGCGCTTGCGCATCCTAGTGGAACGTCACCTGCTGCATACCGGCAGCCCGCGCGCCAAGCAGTTGCTGGACAATTGGGATGCGAGCCTGGCCAAGTTCGTCAAGGTGATGCCGTCCGACTATGCCAAGGCCTTGGCCGACCTCAAGGCGCGCGCCGCCATCGCCGCGGAATAGAGCAAGACATGGGTAAGATCACAGGCTTTCTGGAAATTGAGCGCAAGGACCGCAGCAGCGAAAAGCCGGACGTGCGGATCAACAATTATCGGGAATTCGTCCAGCCGCTGCCGGCGCCGGAAGTCAGCAAGCAGGCGGCGCGTTGCATGGATTGCGGCATTCCCTTTTGCCACAATGGCTGCCCGGTCAATAACCTGATCCCCGACTGGAACCACTTGGTCTATCGCGACCAGTGGCGCACCGCGTCGGAGAATCTGCACACCACCAACAATTTCCCCGAATTCACCGGCCGCATCTGCCCCGCGCCCTGCGAGGCCAGTTGCACCCTCAACATCATCGACAACCCGGTCACCATCAAGACCATCGAATGCCAGATCGTGGACCGTGCCTGGGAAGAAGGCTGGATCCAGCCGGTCATGGCGCCGAAAAAGACCGGCAAGACTGTGGCGGTGGTGGGCTCCGGCCCGGCCGGCATGGCGTGCGCCCAGCAACTGGCGCGCGCCGGCCACAGCGTCACCTTGTTTGAAAAGACCGACCGTATCGGCGGGCTGCTGCGCTACGGCATTCCCGATTTCAAGATGGAAAAGCATCTGATCGACCGGCGCATGCGCCAGATGGAGGCCGAAGGCGTGGTGTTCCGCACCAATGTCGAAGTCGGCGTCACCGTCTCCATGGCGATGTTGACGGCCGATTATGACGCGGTGGTGCTGTCGGGCGGCGCCGAAGATCCGCGTGACCTGACGGTGGCGGGCCGCGAACTGGATGGCATCCATTTCGCCATGGACTTTCTGGTGCAGCAGAACAAGCGCGTCGCCGGCGATCCGGAAAGCCGCGCCGCGCCCAACGGCACGTTGAGCGCCAAAGGCAAGCATGTGGTGGTGATCGGCGGCGGCGATACCGGCTCGGACTGTGTCGGGACCTCCAACCGCCATGGCGCGGCCTCGGTGACCCAGTTCGAAATCCTGCCTCAGCCTCCGGCGAAGGAAAACAAGCAACTGGTATGGCCGGACTGGCCCTTGAAGCTGCGCACCTCGTCCTCGCACCAGGAAGGTTGCGAGCGCGATTGGTCGGTGCAGACCAGGCGCGCCATCGGCGAAGGTGGAAAGATCACCGGCCTGGAATGCGTGCGGGTGGACTGGCAGCTGGGCGATGGCGGCAAGATGAATCTGGTGGAAGTGCCGGGCAGCGAATTCACTCTCAAGGCCGATCTGGTGCTGCTGGCCATGGGCTTTGTCGGCCCGCGCAAGGCGGGGCTGGTGGAACAGTCAGGTGTCGAGCTGGATGTGCGCGGCAACGTCAAGGCGCCGTTGACCAACTACCAGACCAGCAAGGGCAAGATTTTTGCCTGTGGCGACATGCGGCGCGGGCAGTCCCTGGTGGTGTGGGCGATCCGCGAAGGCCGTCAATGTGCCAGGGGCGTGGACGAGTTTCTGATGGGAAGCTCGGAGCTGCCGCGTTGATCCGGTTCGCCATACCGGCGGATTACGATCAATGGCGGGTTTTGTGGGATGGCTACAACGCCTTTTATGGCCGTTCGGGGGCGACGGCCCTTGCGGATGACATTACCCGCATCACCTGGGCGCGGGTTTTCGATCCTGGCGAATCCATGCATTGCTTGGTGGCGGAGAGAGAGGGCCGCCTCATTGGTCTGGCGCATTATCTCTTTCACCGCAGCATGATCGCGATCCAGCCGGTCTGCTATCTCCAAGACCTTTTCACCGCGCCCGAGTCGCGCGGCGAAGGGATCGGCCGGACGTTGATCGCAAGAGTGTATGACGAAGCGCGTCTTGCACAGGCCAGCCGGGTCTATTGGCATACCCACGAAACAAATACTGCGGCACAGGGCTTTTACGACAAGATGGCAGAGAAGTCCGGCTTTATCGTCTATCGCAAGCAGCTTTAATTATTTACGGCGGCAACCTGCGGGCGACTATTGGCCCAGATAAAAGATAGTGATCCGCTGCGGAATCTTCTGGCCGGCGCACCAAAGCAGGGTCGTGCGGTCAATTTCTCTTTGCCGGGCCCGGAGCAGCCCCGCCATTTGCACACCAGCTTACTGAAAAATAACTTTCCACTCAGTCGCTTATGGAAAAAAGTGACGCAAAATGGCAGCTCCCGGCGCCAGCAGCACATAAGCCCAGATCAAGGCGGAGACAGTATTGGCAACCATGAAGGGCCAGAATTCCAGCTCCGACATGCCGGCCACCAAGGGGACGGTGGCGCGCAAGGGGCCCATGAAGCGGCCGATGAAGATCGCCCAGGTGCCCCAGCGGTGAAACAAGTGCAACGCCTTCTCGATCTGTTCTTCGAAGCGCCGGAAAATCCAGGAATGGACGATCTTGTGATGATAGTGAAAACCGATCCACCACGAGATCCAGTCGCCCAGCACCGAGCCCAGCACCGCGCCAAGCCAGGCCGGGAACAGGCCGATATGGCTGGCCCCGATCACCCCGCCCAAGGTTACCAAAAGGATGGTGCCCGGGACGATGAACGAGACGCCGACAAAAGATTCCGAAAAGGCGATGGCGAAGGCGATGGGAAAGACCCAATAGGGGTGGGTCTGGGCGGTGACGGTGACCCAGTCGCGGGCATCGTGAACAAACCAATGAAAAATGCCGAGAAACACGAGTTCGCCTGTTGTTGTTGCCGGGCCGGCAGGAAACCGGGGGCCGACATAGCGTTATTGCGTCTGCCGTACCAGTTGTTGGGACAATTGCGACATATTTCTCCCTTACTGGGCGGCTATATCAGCACCTGCCCGTTGAGGGTATAAGGTTCACGCTGCGTTCAGTTTCGCGGTGCTAACCCATTTGACATATTAAGTTTCCTGGGGCTTTAGGGCCCTTTTGTGA